>DATKXE010000241.1:0-7379 GCA_035529195.1 Anaerolineales bacterium | reverse complement strand
GGAGTTCAGGTCGGCACATTCCTGCTTGGCTGAACGATGAAAACGGGAAACAAGCCATGAAAAGAGAGGATGCGATTGAGGGGGTAAGGATAGCGGGGGCAGTTCAAGAAATTGACAAATGAGAAATCGAAGTAGAATAATATCCACGATAAACTGATCTCCCAGACTCGATAGGAAATGGGAGAATGGGAGGGCAAACGATTTGCTGAACTCTAGGTCGAATGGCAAACAGGAGGTGGGAAGCTTTTTTGAACTACGGAAGGAGACATGAAATAAAGTGATCAAAATATTGAGGACGCCGGTTCGAATCCGGCCGGGCTCATAAAAGAGAACATAAATAATTGGCTCAGCAACTTGCTGAACCAATTATTGTTATTGGGGTGTATCCAGTATCAACTAGATCGATAGATGATTAGTGAAAGGATAAAGTCGAAATTCCTGGGCGAGGTCAATCGTTTTCAGGACTGCTCTTTTCGAGCAGCTTACGAATCGCCTGAACCTCATTGAGCAGTTTCGCAGAACCATCGCAGGGCAGCTCTTCCTGGACAGTCGTAGGGGACATGGCACCCCGAAAACGGCGCAATTCAGTGACCACGAGTTCGTAAACCTCCTGGACATCTTCCAAGCCAACCAGGTTTTCCTCGGCTCCTTTTTGCCCACTCATCCCTGCGGTTTGAATGGTGAGTGAACCCAGGTTGAAGAACCAGCGGTCGAAGATATCCCGGTTGACGGTGATGTTGGTCACCGTCCTGTATGGAACGTGTTTGACCGAGTGCGTGATAATGCCCACGTGCACGATGACTTCATCTTCGTGGATTTCGTAGCGCAAGCTGCGGAAATAAGGCACCGAAATGAGCATTGCCACAACCCAAAAAATTGCATCACCTGCAAAAGTGATCGCCATGACGACCAGCCCGGCTCCGGGATCATCAATACTGATCAGGGCAGAAAGGATACCCAAGCCAATCAGGATCAGAATTGCGATCAGGCTGATCACCAGCATCATCTTAAACTGGTATTTTGAATTTGGAAGGAATTCACGTGCAGACATCGGGGTCTCCTTGTGATAATGGATGAGTAGTTCTTCTATATTAAATACTGATATGGATACCCTGCAGGTTCAATGTTGTTCTTCGCGCGTGGCAAATCGGAATTGACCGACTTTACCAAATTTATTAAATAAGGAAACTTAATCCCTCTGCCAGTGTTTATCCAGACACAGGCATACTTTTATGGAGGTGTATGAGATGACAGCAGAGAGTTTTAAGATCTATAGTTATCGTTGGGTCGTCCTGGTAGTGTTTATGGGCGTGATCGTGGCTAACCAGTTGGCCTGGATTACATTTGCCCCTATCACCAGCGTGGCAGCGAAATACTATGAAGTCAGCGATTTGAGCATCGCTTTATTGTCGATGAGTTTCATGATCGTCTATATATTTGTTTCGATACCCGCCTCCTGGGTGATCGATACTTATGGCTTCCGGTTATCGGTTACCATCGGTGCTCTGCTGACCGGGGTTTTTAGCCTGACTCGGGCTTTGGCAGGAGATAACTACACCCTGGTGCTGATCTCTCAAATTGGTATTGCAGTTGGCCAACCGTTTATACTCAATGCATTGACTAAAGTCGCTGCACGGTGGTACCCCATACAGGAACGGGCGACCGCTTCTGGTCTGGGTTCATTAGCGATGTATCTGGGGATAGTCATCGGTATGATGCTGACCCCCTGGGTGGTCCTGAATTCCAGCATCAATAATATGCTGCTGGCATATGGGGTAGCAGCGCTGGTTGCTGGCGCATTTTTCATGATTTTTGCAAGAGAACGCCCCCCCACACCTGCCAGCCCACCTGGTCAGGAAGAGAGGTCCTTGGTCTTCGATGGACTCAAGCAAATGATGCGCATGCGGGATTTCATCCTGTTGTTGGCGATATTTTTTATTGGGCTGGGAGTTTTTAACAGTGTCACAACCTGGATTGAAGATATCCTCAGACCCAGAGGCTTTTCGATCCTCCAGGCTGGGGTGATTGGCGGGTTGATGGTTGTTGGTGGCATCCTGGGGGCACTGGTGATCCCGATTCTTTCAGATCGCTACCGGAGACGAGTACCCTTCATCGTGTATTCTCTGGCAGCTGCAACTCTTGGTCTGGTTGGGATCGCCTTTCTGGAGAATTACACCTTGTTGATGCTGTCGGCATTTGTGATGGGTTTCTTCTTGTTGAGTGCCGGACCGGTCGGATTCCAATACGGCGCCGAGATCACTTATCCTGCCCCAGAGGGCACCTCAAACGGTATGCTCCTGATGATGGGCCAAATATCGGGCATACTATTCATTCTGGGGATGGACAGCTTCAAGAATCAAGAAACAGGCTCGATGACAGCCTCACTAGTGGTTCTGGCTGCTTTAATGTTGATCGGTTTACTGCTTGCGACCAGACTCAAGGTGGCGAAGCTGCTGGTTGGTAAAGCGACAGGGGGTGAAACTCCAGTGAAGTGAGGGGACGGGGATATCTGGATGAACATCGAGCAGAAAGTACTGCTCCCTGGTGATCAGCGCTATACGATTGCCACCCCAACTGGATATACAGGAGATAAGCCTGTACCTCTTGTCCTTGCGCTTCACTTTGCTGGTCACGGAACGCCATTTTATGGCCGCATCATATTGGAAGAGCTGGTTGAGCCTGCCCTGCGTGCTCTTGGAGCATTGATCGTGGCACCAGATTGCACAGCTGAAACCTGGAGCGACCCTCATAGTGAGGCAGATGTATTGACCTTGTTGGATTATTTGTCGAATAACTATGCTGTTGATGCAGAGCGGGTTTTGATTACTGGATACAGTATGGGCGGAAACGGAACCTGGTACATGGCAGCCCGCCATGCGGATCGATTTTCCGCAGCTGTGGTGGTGTCGGGTTGGCCTTCACCTGAAGTTGAAGGAGTTGATTGGAAGGTTCCAATCTACGTGATTCACAGCCGCCAAGATGAATTTGTTCCCTTAGAAGCGACCCAATATGCGGTTAATTCCTTAGCAGAACAAGGGGCAGAAATCAAGTTGGTGGTCCTGGATGGCATCACTCACTTCGAAACGCACCGCTTCATTGAACCTCTCCACTCGGTAGTTCCCTGGGTTGAAGGGTTGTGGCAGGATAAAGTTTGATTATTGGTGCTCTAGCTTGAGCATTTTCTGCTGGATCGAAACCCCACCTCACCGGATTCAATTCAGCATACTAACAAAAAAATAAGTTATGGGGGCGATACTATCGAAGTTTCTGTCTCCTTTCAAGTCTGTAATTACGAAGCGAGAAATCCTTGCTAAAATTGATAACACCAAGACCGGGCCAGCAACCCCCGGCTGGAAGCTCCTAACCATGACGTTGGTGGGCATTTCGATGACCCTACCGGATTCAGGAGTTGGAGGATGACTGATATAACCCAGTACCAAATATACGAGCTGCTCAATCGTCCCGGTCCTTTGTGGCTGCGGAATATTGATTTTAGTGGGGCGGACTTGAGTAAGGCGAATTTCCGTGGGGCGAATTTAGGGGGTGCAAATTTAACTAATGCCAATCTTAACGGCGCTGACTTGAGGGAGGCAGACCTGAGCGCGGCAGTCCTGGTTGATGCGAATTTAACGGATGCCGATTTGAGCCAATCTGATCTGAGAAAAGCGGATTTCAGCAAGGCGCTGCTCAATGGAGCCAATCTCAGTGAGGCGGTAATGATCGAGACGATCTTAACGGTGGCAGACTTAAATGGTGCTGACCTGCGAGGGGCTATCCTGTCAAAAGCTGATTTGCGCGGTACGGATTTGCGCAAGGCGAAATTGCGCGGTAACCTGGTGGGTGCCGATTTGACCGGAGCCAATCTCAGCAAAGCAATAATGGTTTTGGCTGTTCTCAGGGATGCTAATATGACTGGCTGCGATCTAACCGATGCGGATTTGCGCAATGCGAATCTAACCGGTGTTAACCTGACCGAAGCCAACCTTACAGGCGCCAGCCTGGGTGAGACTAATCTAACTGGAGCGATATTACTGGGTGCCACCATGCCGGATGGTGTCAAACAGGACCGGTACATGGAAGCTGTCGCCCAACCAGCCTGAGAAGCCTGTGGCATTTATCGATTTATTCTTATTGGTAAAAAAATAATGGTGGAAAGTGAATGAAATGAACGGGTGAGCACCCGTTCATTTCATTATCCGGGATATAATTACGGTTACCATTCATTATTCCATGTTTATTGATCGATTTTAGGTTGAAACAAGGAAAAGATTTTATGTTTTCAAAGAAGAGAATCGGATTTAGTTTCATAATTTTCGGGGCAGTATTATTATTCCTCTACCAGATCTTCCAACCACAAATTATCCAGATTCTGGAGATTTATATCAGCGCTGATGGGCAAATTACGCCCAGTGGTGTGCGGCAGCTGAATTCCATTTTTTACATATCTGTCGCGCTGTTGATGATTTTGGGTTTTGGCTTGTTCAAGGCAGAAGATGAGGAATGGCAAAGTAGATTGAAACAGGTATTTCTGAGCGACCCGTTTTGTCCAGCTCCTAAAACTTGGCTCTCTCCCAAAATCATACTGCTTGCCTCGACATTAATTGGACTCTTCCTAATCATTCACATCCGCCTCTATGATCCAGAATCCCAATTATTCGCCTTTCTATATTTAGAAGATGGCGTATTTGAATCGCTGACACCAATCCTGATGGTAGTTTCAATTGTTCTGCTCGCTTTATCCATACCGCTGCTCAGGAAAGATACCCAACTAAGTAAATATCGGAATCTCCTCACCCTGGTCTATTTATTCCTGATCTTGATCTTTTTCCTCAATGCGATGGAAGAAATCAGTTGGGGGCAGCGGGTTTTTGGATGGGAGACTCCGCAAACCTTTGAGGGTAATATTCAAGATGAGACCAATCTGCATAATTATTTCAATCAATATTACTTGCTATTCTATCGATTGCTGGTGTTGTTCCCAATCGTGATTTTTATCTCGATTTGGTTGGAGATGAGTCAACGCTTCGTGTTATTTAATCAAACGGTTTTACCGCATCCAAGTATGATCGGATTTAGCCTCTTAATCGCCCTGGTCTCATTTGTCTGGTACCAGGAACAAGAACTCCTGGAGGAATTATTCGCAGTTTTCTTCCTGTTCTACAGCCTAAGGATTTACAACTGCTTCCGAATTAGGGGGAAAGCTGCGAAGGCTGATGCTGGCAAGACCGGATTTGAATCCGTATAATTTCTTCTGCCCCAATTTTATTGAAGTGCTTTAATAGATCGCATCTGAATACATATCACTGATCCCCCAACGGGTATTCCTAAAAAATCAGATCGTTCCAGTTTCCTGATCGCGGACTAGAGTCATCAAGGTGATGTCATCAATCTGAGGTTCAGCCCCGGCGAAATCACCCAAGGTGGAAAGCAAGGTTTCTTGGACTCTACTGGCAGATTGCCCAATCTGGGATTGGATGATGTTCAGCATGCCCTCTTCCCCAAGAAATTCCCCTTGAGGATTTTGAGCATCAATAACACCATCAGTGTACAGCAGCAGCATGGCACCCGGGGGGATCTCCTGAATACCCTGCAGCCAGTTTGCTTCTTCAGATACACCCAGAGGCATTCCAGACCCAGAAAGGGCACTGGTACCTGGGTTACTCCCAGGAGTGAAGAGGTAGGGTGGTGGATGACCGGCATTGCTGTAGGTCAGTAATCCAGTGGCTGGATCAAGCACTCCGTAGAAAAGAGTTACAAACATCCCAGCATCAATATCGGTGAGGATACGCTGATTGGTAACTTGCAGCAAATGCTCCGGGTGATTTGGGAATTCGATCGCATAGGTACGGATGAGTGTCCTGCTAAGCGCCATGAGCAAAGCAGCTCCCATTCCTTTATCGACCACATCTGCAATTACAATTCCAATTCTTCCTTTTGGCAGGGGAACGAAATCATAAAAATCACCTGATGTCTCTCTGGCGGGTTTCCAGGTTGCCGCGATTTGCCAGCCAGGAATTTCGGGTGGTCTGTCGGGCAACAGGCTGGCCTGCACTCGTCCTGCAAGGGTGAGCTCCTGGCGGCGCAATCTTACTGCATGTAAAGCGCGCGTGGCCTGGTTCAGGAAGCCGGTCATTTGCAGATCGCGCTCACGCAGATCGACCTGTGGCTGGTTGGTTAGCTGCTCAGAGATCGTTAGCACACCAATTGGTTGGCTGCCCGGAACCATGAGTGGAAAAGCGCGCAGGATACTTTCTTGTTCTTCCTGACCTCTAATGGCAACTTGAGTGCGGTAAGCACGTGCCTCCAAGCGATCCGCTGCAACCGGAATTTCCTGGTCATTTCCCGCTTCACTACCCCTGGTGAGGTCTCCAGACCCGATTGAGCGCAGGCGATCGGTACCCGGAAGGCGCAACCAGATTTGTGATTTGCCTATGCCGAAGGCTGCGGAGAGCCCGCGCTGCAGGAAATGCACCGCCTGGGAAAGGTCCTGGGAGGCATACATAGAGTTGATCGTTGCAGGGAGCAGATCTGAGCGGAATCCCTGGCTGTCTTGCAGGATGCTTGATTCCAGGTAATCAATAGCGGATTCCCAGCGCCCAGCCATAGCCAGGACCCGGCCGACCCGGTCAGGGGAAAAATGGTGCTTGAGGAATTGGTGGTAGATCAAATTCTGCAGACGATATTGATCCGGCTCAATCTTTTCTACTACACCAGTCAGGTAGAGCGGGTCGAGATCAGGAGAGAGTGGTAGAGGCAGGGCAGAACGTGGAACGCTGTCTTCTGCGAGCAGTTGTAAGATACCCTGAAGTAAATCGGGGTCCTCCTCGATCAACCAAATTGCCTCGATCAGGGGTGCGTAGTGAAAGACATCTTTGCGGAGAAAGCGATTGATGATTAAATCGACATCCCTGGATCGCAAGCGGCTGGAAGTTCGCGAGCGCACTCGCTCTGAGCAGTATTGGGTGATTTGACGGATGAGATACACATCCCCGCTAGTTGCCGAAACAAGTTTTTGGATGGCGGGATTGGTCGCGTTGATGCCATCCTCGCGCAGAAAATCCAGGATCAACGTCTCGCTATCACTTTCCGACAAATCACCGATAAATACGCGCCGGGCGATACCGCGGAAGGGAGATGACTCCCCGACTGTCGAGGTTGCCAGGCTCAATGCTCCAGAGACGACGACGGTCAGCTGGTTTTCCTTCATTTGCTGGTCCATATAAGCCGCCCGGAGTGAAGTCAGTAAAGCTTGGACTAGATCTGTGGGCAGGGCTTCAAGTGGATCAAACATTAACAGCAGATCACACCCCAGAGTCTCCAGGCTGTCGGATAAAAAGGCGCGGTATCCGGCGCTGCTGGCCAGGTTTTCATCTGGCAGC
>DATKXE010000240.1:0-2331 GCA_035529195.1 Anaerolineales bacterium | reverse complement strand
GCTGTGGGACCCGGAGCAGGTGGAAAACGAGGCCAGCGGACATCTGCGGCTCGTCCCCTGACCCAGATGATTGCGGAGATTCATCAACCCCACCTCGACTATGCTCCGTGCATAGTTTAGAATGACATCCGCTTAATTTTTGGACAGACTTATAAGGCAAATCCCTCTCCCAAAATAGGAGAGGGATGTTTTTTGTTGAGTTTTTCCGCTGAGCTTTATTCAGGCTTCGACTTCTTTGCGGGACTTGTACTTGTCACGCAAAAACTCGAAGACGCCCGGCATTACAGAAATAACGATGATGGCCAGGATGACGATGGTGAAATTATCGCGCACGAACGGCAGATTGCCGAAGAAATAACCCCCAAAAGTGAACAGCGCTACCCACAGCACGGCCCCGATCACATTGAAGAAGAAAAATCTGGGGTAATCCATGGCGCCAACCCCGGCCACAAAGGGAGCAAAGGTGCGGATAATGGGTATAAAACGGGCCAGGATGATCGTTTTGCCACCGTGTTTATCATAAAATCCGTGGGTGCGATCCAGATACTCTTTCTTCAAGAAGCGGACGTTCCCGCTAAAAGCCCGGGGACCGATGAAATGCCCGATCCAGTAGTTGAGGGTGTCACCCAGTATGGCAGCCAGGGTAAGGATGATGAATAAGGCGAAAACATTCAAGGAACCCAATGCCGCGAACGATCCGGCTGCAAAGAGCAGCGAATCTCCTGGCAGGAAGGGCGTGATTACGATGCCAGTTTCCATGAATATGATCAGGAACAGGATCAAGTAGGTCCAGATACCAAAGTTCTGTATGATGGCATTTAAATGAACATCCAGGTGCAGGATGAAATCCACCAATTCGGAAATTATTTGCATGCCCTACTCCCCATAAAATTTATTTCTCCCTGATGGTAACACCCAAGATGGTATCCCCTGGCGGCAGGTTCGGATTTTGGTTTGGATCGCGCGGGGTGATTTGCTCGACCACATCCATGCCTGAGATCACGCGACCAAAAATCGTGTAACCACCATCCAGGTTGGGTAATGGCTCGAGCGTGATGAAGAATTGGCTGCCGTTAGAAGTGGGACCGCTGTTGGCCATGCTTAATAAGCCAGCCTGGTCGAAGGTCACATCCTCGGAGATTTCGATCTCATAAGCATAACCGGGTCCACCGAAGCCTGTCCCGCTGGGGTCGCCACCCTGAGCCACAAAGCCGGGCAGCACCCGGTGAAATGTGACCCCATCATACCAACCATTGTCCGCTAAGAAGATGAAGCTGTTGACCGCGATCGGAGCCACGTCTGGGAAGAGCTCCACAACAATGTCACCGTTCTCGGTATGTATGGTTGCCTCGTAGCTCTTGGCCGGGTCAATCGTCATCGGTGGGCAGATGGTGAATTGCTTATCTTCCATCTGGATCATCTTGGTTATGGCTTCCAGGTTCCAATAATCAGTAGGGCCATTGTAATAACGCTCATTGATCATCACCAGTGGAGTTCCGGGGAATCCAGCGGCACTACCATCATCCCAGGCTTGCTGAACGAAAGCGACATTTTCGTCACTATTCAGATCAGCCACAAATTGGGGGACGTCCAAATCAAGTTCACCCGCTTGTTCTTCCAACCAGGCTTCGAAATCTTCCAGCTCTAACCCGCTCCATTCACCTTGGGTTGCGAACAGCAAGTCATGCATCTCCCAGAATTTACCCTGGGCGCCAGCAGCTTCAGAGGCTTGAGTTGACAGGCCGGCTTTGTCATGGATGCTGAGTAAAGGGAAGTGACGGTAGGCAACGCGGATATCTTCTGGATAATCTTCTGCGAGCTGCGCCAACACGGGCGCAAGAACTGAGCAGCCCGGTCACTGAAAATCTCCATACTCGATAATGGTTACCGCGGCGTCATCAGGTCCTTGGGTCCAGTCATCATCGCTCACCGGGGGAAGCAGCGATTGCTCAGTTGGACCCGGGGTTGGCTGCCGGCTGACGACGGTGCAGTTGGCTTCACCCTGGTCCTGGGTACTTGGGGTGGGTGAAACCTCTGGCAGCGCTGGAAGTTCCGTGCTGGCTGTATCTGCGCCATCCGGGTCTACGGCGATCTCTGCGGTTGGTTCTGCAGGAAGGTCGCTCGCGGCACTCTGGCAAGCAACCAGGAAAACTGAGGTGATTACCAACAAGAATAATATTTTCTTTAGCATGGGTTTCTCATTTCGTAAGTAAATTTGTTAAGTCCCCCAATTTTACCAATGAAATGGGGTGCGTGGATTAGGTGTGGATTAACCTTCTTATTTCACCACATCCCGGTTGGTTCCAGGCTCTCATTTATGAAAGCTGCGAT
>DATKXE010000239.1:0-4285 GCA_035529195.1 Anaerolineales bacterium | reverse complement strand
TCAGAAATCTATGCGCTGGTTGTGCGTCCGACAGCCAGACTGCCTCAAATTGTTAAGGGCCTGGGGTTTCTGGCGCCCTTATTCAGCCGATGGCTTGGAACCACATCTGAAAGGGAAATGACCGGGTTTGCTGAGCTGGCTAATCCGGATACTGGTCCCATTCCAGAGACTGTCGCAGTGCTGAGAGAACATGACCAAACTACTCCCTTCTACATGATGAACCTGAACAAGTATTATCCCAGGGCACAATACCATAATGGTGAGGATATTTCAGGGGAGCAAGCCTACAACCGGTATTCAGCAAGGATTTTGCCGTATCTGGTCAGCGTGGGAGGCTACCCATCGATCATAGGACACGTATCAGGCGTTTTCATTGGGGATGAAAGCAGCGCTTTGCACGACGATTGGAGCGAGTTTGCCATGGTGTATTATCCTTCCCGGCAGAATTTCATCAAGATGATGACCAATTCACCCAAAAAGGGGGTTTCTCACCGGGACGCTGAGCTGCAGCGCGCCGTATTGGTGCCGAGCTCGGATTTTTCAGAATGCCAGTAACGTCAGATTTACTTGACGATAACAGGTATTGAAATTTTCAAATTGGAAAGGCAATTCATTACCCCCTTGGGTTGAATTCGCTGCAATAAATTGGCTACAGCAGTCCAGCGGCTCAGCGTGAATCAACTATAAAGAAATATCTGCCTTTGATTGGAAAGTTAACCAAGGATATAATTCACTGCGCTTTATCAACTTGCGAAAGTTTGACACTGGAATTGGATCCATGCTTAAATAAGATTACGGACGAATAAACCGAATTTGTTGCGATAAATAGTGTTAAAAAAACCTGACCATAATTTCAGAAGGATGAAAGCAAGGATTGTTTTTAACAGGGCTGGCAGCGACCCCCTGTTTATGGGAAATCTATGGATAGATGCAAAGGAAATTTCAATGAAAACAAAAAGAATTAATCAATTTGCTCTGTTAGCCTTCGGTCTGGTCTTTATCCTTTCAGCTTGCAGACCCGGAGCAGAAGAAACAGCTGCCCCAGAACTTATAGCACCGAGCTTTAGCTCGCTGGTCAGCGCGACAGGAGTCGTTGTTCCTGAGCAAGAAGCGCTGCTGAGCGTTTCCGCAGGTGGAGTGGTTGAAGATGTGCTGGTCAGCAAAGGGGATCAGGTCAGTGCTGGTCAAGTGCTTGTGAAATTGGAAGGCACAGAACAGCAGGCAGCTGCTGTATCTGCTGCTGAACTGGCGTTGGCCAATGCCCAATTCGCTCTGGATAACCTCTTTGAGGACACCAATTTATTGGCCGCCCAGGCGCTGCGGTCTGCCGAAACTGCCGAGCGTGCCCTGGAGGATTTGAACAATCCTGAGCTGCAGCAGGCATTGGCTCTACAGGCTGTTGCTGACGCCCAGAAAGCGGTCGATACCACGGAGCGCAATGCCCGGTATACGCAATCCACAGCCAGCCAGGCGGATATCGATGCCCAAAAAGCGCAGGTTGTGATGGTCAGGGACGTTCTCGACAAAGCCAATGAAGATTTCGAACCGCATGCCAACAAACCCGAAGACAATCTCACGCGTGCCCACTTCCTGTCCAGGCAGGCTGCAGCACAACAGATCTACGATAATGCCGTTCGCAGGTTAAATGCAATGCAGGGCACCGGCAGTGAGGTCGATATCAACGTGGCAGAAGCGGAATATATCACTGCCCAGGCGGCACTGCTCCAGGCAGAACGTGATTTAGAACGTGTCCTGGATGGTCCTGACCCGGGTGAAATTGCTTTATTTGAAGCGCAGATCGAAAAAGGGCAGCGTGACTTTGAGACCTTCAGTGCTGGACCTGATCCCGATGATGTCATTTTAGCTGAAGCTCGCCTTTCCAACGCGGAGGCCCAGTTAGCTGCTGCCAAAGAGATGTTAGCCGATCTGGAGCTGGCGGCTCCCTTTGACGGTGTGATCTCTGCGGTGCACGTCAATTCAAGTGAATGGGTAGCTCCTGGAAGCCCGGTTTTGCTGATGGGCGATTTGAATCATCTGCAGGTCAGGACAACAGATCTCAGTGAAATCGACGTAGCCCGAATCTCGCTTGACGATAAAGCCATCGTGACCTTCGACGCTCTTCCAGACCTGGTGCTTGAAGGCACGGTGATCAGCATTGCCCCCAAAGCAGATGAAGGTTCGGGAGTGAACTTCCCAGTGATCATCGAACTGAGCGAGATCCCCCCCGCATTACGCTGGGGAATGACCGCCTTTGTGGATATCGATGTCTAAAAGCCAGCAATTAATACTGTTAGTCACAGTTGTGGTCTTTATCCTTTCTGCTTGCAGTCCGGCAGCCAAGGAGACTATCTCTCCTGGATCTGTTGTTGCAAATCCACCATCGATGGTAAGTGCAACTGGTGAGGTAGTCCCCGAGCAGGAAGCCTTATTGAGCGTAACTGCAGGCGGGATTGTCGAAGATGTGCTTGTGGTAAAAGGAGATACCGTCAGTTCTGGACAGGTTCTGGTGAGGTTGGAAGGCAGCGAAGGGCAAATAGCCGCGGTTTCAACTGCCGAGTTGGAGCTATTGAATGCCCAATTGGAACTCGAGGCACTTTACAGGGACACAGATTTAATGGCTGCTCAGGCGCTAAATTCTACCGAAACTGCCGAGCGTGCTCTGGAGGATTTGAAAAATCCTGAGCTGCAGCAGGCCCAGGCTTTACAGGCTGTCGCCGATGCCGAAAAAGCCGCCGCAGATGCTGAGCGGAACCTGGTAATCCTAACAAAGCCTGCAATGCAAAGTGCGATCGATCAAGCACAGGCCAATATTCTGCTGGCAGAGAAAAAGATGAAGGAGACCCTCGATCAAATCGAGGATATTGAATGGCAGTTCAAAAAATATTCATCGAACAAAGAACTGCCAGCAGATATACGGAAGAATATCCTTACAAAGCTGAGACAAGCTCTTAAAGGGCTCGAAGTAAAGCGAACCCAAGAACAGATAGCTTATATAAACTCGCAAACCAAGTTCAACGATCTACTGGCCCCCCCCGATCCAATCGATGTTCAGGTTGCTGAAGCGGAACTGGCCACTGCCCAAGCTGTGCTCAGTGAGGCTGAAAGGGAATTGGAACGCGTCCTGGATGGTCCGCAGGCGGGTGAATTAGCCCTGCTGGAAGCCCAAATTGAAAAGGGGCAGCGCGATTTCGAAACCTTCAGTGCAGGTCCTGATCCCGAAGATGTCGCTTTAACCGAAGTCCGTATTGCCAACGCGGAAGCTCAGCTGGCAGCTGCCAAAGCAGCGATAGCCGACCGGGAGTTGTTGGCCCCGTTTGAGGGAGTAATCTCAGCAGTGCATGTCAACCCAGGTGAATGGGTAGCGCCAGGAAGTCCCGTTCTGCTCATTGGCGGTTTAGATCATCTGCAGGTCGAGACAACTGATCTGAGTGAATTCGATGTTGCTAAAATCATGGTTGGTGATCCAGCCATCATTACCTTTGACTCCCTGCCCGATTTGGAAATCCAGGGTGCTGTCACCCGGATTGCACCCAAATCCAGTGGTGGTTCCGGGGTGAATTTCCCCGTGATCATTGAACTGGGCGAGGTTCCCGCAGCATTACGATGGGGAATGACAGCTTTTGTAGATATCGAATTTAAAAAGTAACCTCATAATGGTTAAAACTAGACATAATCCTATGGCAACACAAACATGACTGTAAACAATCAAGACCCAATTATTCAAATGCGGGATGTGGTCAAGGCTTACAGCACCGGTGAGGGTCCCTTTCTGGCACTCAATGGCGTCAATATCGACATCCAGCCGGGTGAATTCTTGGGCATTACCGGTAAATCGGGGGCGGGGAAAACCACCCTGCTCAATATGATCTCGGGAGTCAGCACGCTGACTTCAGGGGAGGTCATTTTTCATGGGGCAGGCAACGGATCACCAGGCTCAGCCATCCCCATCCACTCTTTAAATGAAGATCAACTGGCCCAGTGGCGGGGGGAAAATGTGGGCATCATTTACCAGTCATTCGAATTGATGCCGACCTTGAACCTGGTTGAAAATGTCATGCTGCCCCCTGATTTCTTGGGTAGTTATCGCCCGACAGTCAGTAAAGAAAGAGCCCTGGAACTGCTGGATTTGGTTGAAATCGTTGAGCACGCTTACAAAATCCCAGCCCACATCTCCGGGGGTCAGAAGCAGCGGGTTGCTATCGCCAGGGCAATGGTCAATGATCCGGCACTGATCATCGCCGATGAACCCACAGGCAATCTTGACACCGTTACTGCGGAAACCATC
>DATKXE010000238.1:0-12632 GCA_035529195.1 Anaerolineales bacterium | reverse complement strand
GTTCGAGACAGGTTAAACCAGCAAATATTGAATCTGCGAGTCCAACTCGCAAACCAGCAGCTCGAGTATGAAAATGCGCTCTATAAATACAACACGCTGGATGATCCTCCTGAAATGGTTGATTTGACGGTTGGGGAGGCGCAGCTGAGCACAGCTCAAGCACAGCTGGCTGAGGCGCAAAAGAACTGGGAGGAGGTCGAATCAGGTCCGAAGGAAAGCGATCTGGCTGTGGCAGAAGCAAAGCTTGGCGAGGCACAAGCCGAATTGGATAACCTGAAGGATGGACCTGACCCAGATGAAATTGTTCTGGCAGAAGCGCAGCTGGCCAAAGCCGAGGCTAAATTGGCAATGCTTCAAGCCGAGCAGCTGGTCCTGGATCTGGTCGCACCGATGGATGGCACTGTGCTGTCGATCAGTGCGGAGGTTGGAGACCGGATCAACAACCAAACCATTCTCACCCTGGCAGATTTGAGCCAGCCTAGAGTAGAAGTTTTCCTGGATGAGGCTGATTCGGCGGATATCCAGGTAGGCAACCAGGCAGAGATAATTTTTGATGCAATCCCTGAGCTGATTTTTGAGGGTCAAGTCGTTGAGATCGATCCAGGCTTGAGCAGGATCGGCAACACGCAGGGTTTACGAGTTGTGGTTGTCTTGGATCCGCTCCCCAACGAACTTATCAAACTGCATTTAGGACTTAATGCTGCCGCCGATATCATCACCGGAGAGGCGACTAACGCAGTGCTGGTGACGGTAGAGGCGCTGGAGCAGCAGGACGATGGCAGCTATAGCGTGTATGTGATTAATGGTGAGACGATTGAACAACGCCCCGTACAGGTGGGGTTAATGGATGCCACCACAGCTGAGATCGTAGCCGGTCTGCAGTCTCGCGAACAGGTGGCTATCGGAAACCTGAATTTCGATCAGGAGTGATCTGATGGATGATAATGCAATTATTGAGATCGTAGAATTGATGAAGATTTATGGTATGGGAGAGGTGCAGGTACGAGCCTTAGATGAAGTCAGCCTGACCATTCGCAAAGGGGAATTTGTGGCCATTATGGGACCATCCGGGTCTGGAAAAAGTACGCTGATGAACATCCTGGGCTGCCTGGACCGTCCTACCGCGGGACAATATTTCCTGGCTGGAGAGGATGTCAGCGATTTGGACAAAACACAGCTGGCGATCATTCGCAACCAGCGCATCGGTTTCATCTTTCAATCCTACAACTTGCTCCCCCAAACAACAGCGCTCGAGAATGTAATCTTGCCCTTGCTTTACAACCGTAATGGCAAAGAGAGCGATGCAGAACAAGCGAATAAAGCCATGGCAGCCTTAGAGGCAGTCGGTCTTGCCGACCGGATGGAGCACAAGCCGCAAGAATTATCCGGAGGCCAGATGCAGCGGGTAGCCGTTGCCAGGGCTTTGGTCAATGATCCGGTGCTGATCCTGGCGGATGAACCCACCGGAAACCTGGATACCCGATCAGGCGAGGAGATCATGACATTAATGTCGCAACTGCATTCCCAGGGCAGCACGATCGTCATGGTGACTCATGATGATGATATCGCCGCTTATGCAGAGCGCATCATCCGCCTGCGGGATGGGAAGATCGAGACAGATGAGCAAAATGGTACCGATTCACCCCGGAGGAATTCAAAGGAAGTGGAACATGCGGGCTAGAAAAATCATTCAAATTGCCTCCAAAGGACTGACCAAAAACAAGCTGCGCTCTCTGCTTACTATGCTGGGCGTGATTATCGGTGTGGCAGCGGTGATCATCATGATTTCGATCAGTTCAGGTACTGAAGCCGCGATTGAGGAGCAGATCACTGGTCTGGGAACCAACCTGGTATTCGTCCAATCCAGCTTCACGAGGGGAGGTTTTGGCGGGGGGGGGGCAGGACAGGGCGGTCCGACTGGTGGTCTGGTGTATGATGATGCCTTCGCCATCGCGGATGAGATCAACGGGGTGACTGCAGTGGTGGTCGAACAAGGCAGCTCTGAGACTGTCAAATACGATAATACCACTCTGGAGGATATCGCTATCCTGGGCACCACCGCGGATTTCCCCTCTGTACGGGATATGACCATCGAATCCGGGCGCTACTTCAACCAGACGGATATCGACCGCACCCAGAAGGTGGCCGTGCTGGGATCAACCCTGGCAGAGGAATTATTTGGCGATACACCGCCGGTGGGCCAGCTGGTGACTGTAGGAAACACAAAATTAACTGTGGTGGGTGTCTTCGAAGAGAAAGGCCTGGTAGGTGATACCGATTTTGATTCGCGCATCTACATGCCGATCACGGTCGTTTTTCAAAAATTTACGCCCTCCCAATTCGCGCGGATCAGAGGTGACAGCGTGCGGGTGATCTACGTTGAAGTAGATGCGCAGGTCCCGCTTGAAGACATTATTCTGCAGACCGAACTGCTGCTGGCGAAAAGGCATGATGTCAGCCTGGAGGAGCCGGATTTCGTCATCCAAACCCAGCAGGATATCATCCAAACCCAGGAAGCGACCACGGCAGCCTTTCGCGACCTGCTGACCTGGGTGGCCGCGGTCTCGCTGCTGGTGGGTGGGATCGGCATCATGAACATCATGCTGGTCAGCGTCACCGAACGGACACGAGAGATCGGCATTAGACAGTCAGTGGGCGCCAGCCCGAATGATATCCGCTTCCAATTTCTGACCGAGGCGCTGCTGTTGAGCTTGGTTGGAGGGTTGATCGGCGTTGTGGTCGGGATAGGCGGCGCCTATCTATTTGGAGAAGTGGGCGAGATGAGAACGGTGATCGTGCCCAGCGCGATCCTGCTGGCTTTCAGCTCTGCAGCTGCAGTCGGCATCTTCTTTGGCTTCTACCCGGCCAATAAAGCCTCGCAGCTGGATCCGATCGAGGCCTTACGACATGAATAAAAATTTGCAGGTATTGAATACTTGCAATTAGATTGAGTTGAATTTAGTCCGGAAATTTGATCCCGAAACCGGGAATCAAGACGATATAGGAGATAAATAAATGAAAAACAAAATATTGTTAACAACGTTGGTTTCTTTAATCATCCTGCTGGTGCTGAGCGCCTGTGGGGGCAGTGCAGATGCAACCACCAAGAATGAGGCAAATAATGAGTCATCAGGTGGTGAGAGTACAGGCAGCGAGACCTCTTCAGGATTGGAATCCAGGCCAGGTATCGGTGAGGATTTCCAAGATGCACTACCGATCTCTGCTCAATTAGGGTTCGGCACCTTGTTGCTTGAAGATAGCGAGAATGCCATCAAACCTGCCCAAGCTGCGGAACTGCTTCCGTTGTGGAAAGCTGCCAGAAGTTTAAACGAAAGCGAGACAGTGGCAGAGGCAGAACTGGAGGCGGTATTCAATCAAATCGAAGATACGATGACCCCAGAACAGATCAACGCTATCGCTGATCTGCAGCTCAGCGGCGAGGAAATGGCCCAGCTGATGGAAGATCTGGGAATAGCGTTTGGATTCGGTGGTGATGGATTTGGAAACCTGACTCCCGAACAGCAGGAGACAGCCCGGGCAGCTCGTGAGAGCGGGGAAGGTTTTCCCGGAGGGGACTTCCCTGGAGGGGGACTCCCTGGTGGTAGAAATCCTGGAGGACAAGGACAGGGTTTTGGTGGTGGAGACCTGACCCCTGAGCAGCAGGCAACCATGGAAGCTCGCCGGACGGAAAGAGGTGGTATTGGCAGCAGGTTTGCACTGGTTTTCGTCGATCCATTGATCGAGCTGCTCGAAGAGCGTGCGGCTGAGTAAACAGGTGTACAATGCACAAAAACAGCGGGTGGGATTCACCCCTGAAATTTGGATGAGGATTCTATGCCAAAAACCATTCTGATTGTAGATGATGAAAAGCGCATCCTTTCTCTCCTGAAAGCATATCTGGAACAGCAGGGATTTGGCGTGGCAACAGCTGCAAATGGTAAAGATGCGCTGTTTGTCGCCCGGCAAGAGAAACCCGATCTGATCATCCTGGATGTGATGATGCCTGAGATGGATGGCTATGAATTTATGAGACAGCATCGCAAGGAGCGTGAAACGCCAATCATCCTGCTGACTGCCAGGGTAGATGAGGATGACAAGGTGATTGGATTGGAGTTAGGCGCGGATGATTATGTCACCAAGCCCTTCAGTCCCCGGGAGCTAACCTCCCGGGTTCGAGCAGTTCTGCGCCGCACCGGCCAGAGCCTGCCCCAGAGCGAAGTCTTCCGCCAGGGTGGAGTGACGCTGGATCGCGACAGCCATCTGGTGACCCTGGATGAAGAGATTGTGGATTTAACGCCATCAGAATTTGACCTGCTGGCAGTGTTGATGTCGGCTCCGGGGCGCACTTTCACACGCCTGGAACTACTCGATCAAATCCAGGATACAGCTTTTGTTGGTTACGCCCGCACGATCGATGTGCACATCAAGAATCTACGCGCAAAAATAGAGCAGAACCCACGCCAACCGCGCTATATCGAGACGGTCTACGGGGTGGGCTACCGCTTCGCAGCGAGGTAATCGAATGCGCTCTCTTACCGTTAAATTAGTACTGGGATTTACGCTGGTCAGCCTGGTGGGTATCGCGCTGGTGGCGATCATGGCTGCCCAGGTCACTGGAAATCAGTTCAGGGAGTTTTTTGAGAATCAAAATCGCGAGGCTCTGATCACTGACCTGGCAGATTACTATCGCCAGAATGGGAGTTGGCGTGGTCTGGATCAGGTCTCTAAAAGCCCTGCTTTTGCCCAAAAATATGGTTGGGGGTTTGTGGTTGTTGACACTCAAGGGAGGGTAGTTCTGGGCAATCCCAGTCCAGATCAATTATCCAGGATGTTCAATCGTGAGCTGCAGGTAGCTGATGGGATTCCGATCAATGTTGATGGGGAGGTGGTGGGTACTTATTACAATATCGGGGCCAGGTTTGATGGACGCCCGCCATTGAACGCGCAAATCACGCGCTTATATAGATCGCTGATCTTTGCCTCGGTAGGGGCGGTGCTGGTTTCTGTTCTACTGGGTGCGCTGTTGGCGAGGTCCTTAACACGCACTTTGAGAGAATTGACGACAGCTACCCAGAAGGTCGCCAAAGGAGAACTTGAGCAGCGGGTACCCATCCGTTCAAAGGATGAATTGGGAGAGCTGGCAGCCTCATTCAACCAGATGAGCAAGGATTTAACCAAATCCCGCGATCTACGCCGCCAGATGACGGCCGATATTGCCCATGAACTTCGCACACCGCTCACTGTTGTGCTGGGTCATACAGAGGCACTCAGCGAAGGCCACCTGCCGCCAGATCCAGAGACATTTGACATCATTTACGACGAGACCAAACGCCTCAACCGGTTGGTGGAAGACCTGCGCACGCTTTCGCTTTCAGATGCCGGGGAGCTGCACCTCAACCGCCAGCAGATGTCACCAAACGATCTGCTCGAGCGAGCTGCCTCCGCGCGCAAGCAGGAAGCGCTGGCGAAGGAAATCAAACTGCAGATCGAAACAAGTGGTGATTTACCGGTTGTGGATGTCGATCCAGATCGCATGGCCCAGGTCCTGGTCAATTTGCTGGATAACGCTCTGCGCTTTACCCCGCTAGGTGGGACGATCAGCTTATCTGCCAGATCAGTTGCGGAAGGCGTGGCGCTGGTTGTCAAGGATACTGGACCCGGCATCCCAGCAGAGGATTTAGATCATCTTTTCGAGCGTTTTTACCGGGGTGATAAATCCCGGCAGAGAGAAGAAGGGGGTTCGGGGTTGGGTCTCGCCATCGCCAAGTCTCTGGTGGAGAACCAGGGCGGGCAGATCTTGGTGGAAAGTAAATCTAACCAAGGAGCGACGTTTATCATCCAGCTGCCAGCGGATCCAGATTAACTATTCGCATTGAGAGCAAGAATAAAATCAATCAGGGCAGCTATTAACCAGCTGCCCTGATTTTGATCCGGACTTGATTATCAATCACTATCAGGGTTATCGGCAGATACTGGAACGGATGGCTCTTCATTCGTATCACCAGAAGCCAGCTCTTCATCCGGGAGCTTGAATTTAAACCAGGTAGGTATGACGCTGATCAAGGCCAGGATTGCGGTGATGATGAATGGAACCTTGGGATTGAAGCGCTCCCATAGCTGCGCTCCAATATAGGGGGCTGGTAAAGAGATGAGCCCGAGGCTGCTGCGGAACATGCCGGTGAAAATACCCAGGTTCTTTTGGGGAACTACTTTTGATACCAATGATTGGTAGGCGGGACTCAGCAAACCTACGCTGACCCCGAAAACCGCCCAGGTGATGGCGAAGCCAATAAAATCGCTGACCTGAATGAATATCAGGTAAGCGAAGAAGATCATCAGGAAACCCAGCGAGATCGGCACCCGCTCACCATATTTATCAGAGATGCGTCCCGAGAGAATGGGGGTAAACATCATGCCAATTGAAAAGATCGCTCCCAGCAAGCCGATCTGTATGAGCGGGATCCCGGCGATCTGTTCCAGGTAGAGCGGCTGCAGCTCACTGGAGAGCCGGAAGGCAATATCGCGGACACCATCGGTGATGAAGATCCAGGTGACCACACCGCCGCCGAGGACCATACCGATCATCAGGGTCAGACTGCTTTTAAAGGATTTTGCAGTTAGCTTCTGGGGTGATGATTCTTCAGGAGAACGCATGGTGGTAGCCATCCAGATGCGCAAACCGGCTGCGATGGTATAGAAAATGGCCGCCACGAAAAGCATCGGTTTGAAGCCGTATACCCCGGCGATAAAGCCCCCCAATGGAGGACCGATCACCCCGGTGATCTGGTAAATGGTGTCAGTAATTCCATATACCTGGCCGCGGTTTTCTTGGGTAGAATTCTCGGCAATGAAGGCGCCAAAGCTGGGTCCGACCAGGGCGTAGGGGATTTGGCTGATCGATATGGCGAGCAGCATGGTTTCCCAGGAATTGGCCAGCAGCATCAGGGCAAAACCAATCACACCACCGACACTGCCGATGGCAATGGCTCGCAGGCGTCCAATTGAATCGGAGACCCAGCCGCCAAAGATCTGCAGCACCAGGATCACCACGGAGGACAGCGTGAAAACCAACCCAACCTGAACCACGCTGGCACCGAGTTTGGTGAGATAAATTGGCAGCAGGATGCCATACATTGATCCGCCAATGTTCGCCATCACCATAGCAAACATGAACCACCGCATCAGGGGAGTCAGCAATGCCTTAATATCTGTCATTTCGAATTGGGAGTATCAGGCTTCGGCGAGCAACCCATCCAAAGCCGCCTGAGAGGCAGCCTCGATTTCGGCGTGCAGGCTGGTTCCATGAGCATCCATGGTGACAACGACAGGGAAATCCTTCACCCGGATAACCCACATCGCTTCAGGCACTCCGAATTCATATTTATAAACCGTGAGCACTTCTTCGACTGATTGGGCGATCAAGGAGGCTGCACCACCAACGGCGTGAAAATATACCCCAGGGACTTCCTGGCAGGCAGCCAACGTTCTAGGGCCCATACCGCCTTTTCCAATCACACCCTTAAGATTGAAGTGCTGCATGACATCCCCCTGGTAAGGTTCTTCCCGGGTGCTGGTTGTGGGACCTGCTGCGACAAACTTATAATCTTTTGTATCCAGCCCGGCGACAACCGGGCCGCAGTGATAGATCACGCCACCCTCGAGCAAAGGTTTTAAGGATTCGTAAACTTGAATGTCTTCAGCCTTTGGAGGCTGTGTCTTTTTGATAAAGGTCTCCACCATCCATTTATGGGCTGCATCCCTGCCCGTCACCATTACACCGGATAGCAGAACGGGGTCACCAACTTTTAGACTTTGGATTATCTCATCACGAATAGGAATTGATACCTTGTGCATTCTGCCCTCCGTCTTATTGATAGGTAATCTGATCGCCCTGTACAACCATTCGCCGCCGGCGGTATGCCCAGCACATATAAGACACCGAGACGAAATAACTGGCCGGCAGGCGGTGTGTGGCTGTGATCTTGGTGCCGAGAACTGTTGTATTCCCGCCAAACCCCATGGGTCCGATGCCCAACTGGTTGGATTCTGCGGTCAGGCGCTGTTCCAGGTCTGCTAAGTCAGGATTAGGATTGGTATCATCCAGCTGGCGAAGGAGCGTTTCCTTTGATGCTGCGAAGGAGGAACCGCGATCACCTCCAATGGCAACACCCAGAATCCCCGGCGCACAGCCTTTTCCCTGAGCTTTTTGGACCGCATCTAAAGTTACTTTCCGTACGCCAGCCAGATCCCGCCCAGCTCCCAGGGCGCTGTTCGGAAGTGAGTATTGGGCACCCACATTCTCGCAGCCACCACCTTTGAGCATCAGGTCCATCTGCAGGGTATGGCCATCAGTTTCTTCAAAGTGGATGGCAGGGAAATGTTTATCACCGAGGTTGTCTCCGGTGTTCTTGCCGCTAAGAGAGTCGACTGCATTGGGACGCAGGTAGGCTCGCTGGGTTGCCTGCACCACTGCCTGTTGAATCTGCTGCCATAGATTACGGGTGCTCCAGCCTTGTGGATATTGGACGTAGAAGAGCGGTGTACCTGTATCCTGGCAGATAGGGGTGGAGTTTTGGCGAGCCATGTCCACATTCTCTAAGATCGTTTCCAAAGCTCCCCTAGCGGCGGAGCCTGGTTCTTCCTGCTCAACTGCAATGCGTAATTTTGCTTCGACATCGGGTGGTAAATCTGTGGCTGTCTGGCGGATTAATTCGAGGATGGATGCGGTGAGATCCTGCATGGGTTCCCTCCAGTCAATGGTGTGAATATTCCAATTGTTTTCGAGATAAATATTTTCACGAATTCCTATTGTACACCTCTCTCAACGCGCCTGGGAATTGTAAGCAATCTGATTAGAATTCGTCTCTAGCGTGGTTAATGAAGAGAGACTGCAGATCATGGGCAGGTGGGTCTCAAGATGAATTCCAAATAAATTACCTGGTGAGCTGCCGCAAGGTTCACCGGGAAGCAGCTCCTATTTTGGGAGGGAAAGGTATAATACTCGTCGACCATGGATGAAAAGACACTGCGCACTCTGGAATATCCAAAAATACTGCAGCGGATTGCTGATCACACTTCCTTCAATCCATCGACAGAAAAAGCGACCGCTCTACGACCCACAACAGACCTCTCAGAGGCTCAAAGTTTGCAAGCTGAAACGCGGGAGGCGATCCGATTACTGGTCACTCACCCGGATATCTCGATCGGCGGCGCGCGTGATTGCCGCCAGCAGGTCGATATAGCCAATCATGGTGGTGTACTGGCTGCGGTCGATCTACTGGATATTAAATCCACTTTAATTGCGGGAAGGACATTGGTGCGGACCTTTGAGCGAACCGGGGAATCCTTTCCGCGGCTATCCGAGATCGCCGATCAGATGCCGCTCCCGGTTGGATTGATCGACGCGATCTCGCGCGCCATATCGGATCGGGGAGAACTGCTCGATTCAGCCTCACCCAAGCTGGCGATCATTCGTCGCGACCTGCGAGTAGTTCACGAGCGCCTGCTGACAAAAATGCAGCACATGGTCAGCGACTCCTCGATTGCCCAATATCTCCAGGAAGCTCTGGTAACTCAACGAGATGGTCGTTATGTGCTTCCCTTACGGGCGGATTTTAAAGGCCGGGTACGAGGCATCATTCACGACCAATCAGCCTCCGGAGCAACGCTGTTTGTCGAACCACTATCGGTGGTAGAGATGAACAACCAGTACCGCGAGCTGCAGTTAGAAGAGCGGGATGAAGAACGCCGCATATTGCTGGCATTGTCTGGAACGGTCAGTGAGTCGAGCTATGAGATCCTGGCAATGATCGATTTCATCGCTGAATTAGACTTAATTTTAGCGAAAGCAAAATATGCTCAGGAGATCGAGGCACTTGAGCCAACTCTACTCCCTTTTCCGAAAAAAGAACGCCGGCTGGAAGGCGAGCTCCACCACCCGGGCAGCAGGATGCGCTTGTTTGGAGCCCGGCACCCGCTGCTGGATCCAGAAACAGTTGTGCCGGTAGATGTGGATCTGGACCCCGAGACATTTGTATTGGTGATCACGGGTCCTAATACGGGTGGCAAAACCGTTACCTTGAAAACCGTGGGTTTGTTAGCTTTGATGGCTCAATCTGGTTTACAAATCCCAGTGGAAACAGGTTCGGAGATCAGCGTCTTCGATCAGATATACGCTGATATCGGCGATGAACAATCGATCGAGCAATCGTTATCAACGTTTTCAGGACATATCATGAATATCATCCGCATACTTGGAAAAGCGGACCGGTATTCGCTGGTGATTCTGGATGAGCTGGGAGCCGGGACTGACCCGCAGGAAGGTGCTGCACTGGCACGTGCCCTGTTAACACACCTGCTGGAGCGCAGCATCACCACGCTGGTTACAACCCACCACCCAGAACTGAAAACCTTCGCACATGGAACGCCGGGCGTGACGAATGCCAGCGTTGAGTTCGATCTTGAATCGCTGCAGCCTACTTACCACCTGACAATTGGTCTGCCAGGACGATCGAATGCCCTGGCGATCGCAGAACGATTGGGACTTCCAGAAGTGATAGTTTCGAAAGCACGGTCCGAGATCGACCCCCAGGAACTGCGGGCCGAGGATTTGCTGGATGAGATTCATCGCCAACGTGATCTTGCTCGCCAGGCAAGGGATGATGCAGAGCGGGTGCGTCAGGATATTGAGGACATGCGTTCCAATCTGGCTAGGAGACTTGAACAGATTGAAGATGAGCGGATGGCAATACTTGATGAAACGCGCCGTGAGGCAGAAACCAAGGTGCAGGAGTTGGTGAAGGATCTGGATGCGCTACGACGAGCCCTGGCAAATGCCCGGCAACCGCTGGATGCAATAGAAGCGATTGAGAAAAAGACGGCTGTTTTGACCCAGGAACACCAGGAGCCAATTGAGCGCCAACCGCTTCAAGATGAGGATATTATCCTGGAGCGACCCATCCGATTGGGGGATAAAGTACGCCTGCGAACGCTGAACACGAAAGGCTTGGTGACGTCACTGGGAGAGGATGAACTGGAGATCCAGGTGGGGAATTTACGCGTGCGCACCCGCTTATCTGAGGTTGAGGCGATCGAAAACCAATCAAAAGATGAATCAGAACCCAGGCAGCAGGGGGTGTCTCCAACCAGCCGCACAGCGGGTGAGTCAGATTCAAACTTAAACGCACCCTCACCAGGGATTGAACTGGATTTACGCGGTTTACGAGCCGACGACGCGCTCGATCAGCTCGAACGGTATCTGGATGCAGCTTACCTGGCAGGGCTGCCTTTTGTGCGCATCATCCACGGCAAGGGCACCGGGAAACTGCGCCTGGCAGTGCGTGAAGCTCTGGGAGCACACCCGCATATTAAAAGTTTTGATCCGGGTGAGGCGAATGAAGGGGGTGATGGAGTCACCGTGGCAAAACTAAAAACCAGCTGATGAAGTGAGCCTATTTAATCCGATCTGCCAGGACTTGTTTGACCGCGGCTGGCGCCCGGAAAGCGCCTCTCACCCGAATTTCCTCGATCGTTTCATCCGCTAACTCCGGAGAGATGTCGTCAGACAGATGCAGTAAACCAATGGCGGTGATGGTGAGAGACTTTCCCTCGGATTTCACTTTTTCCAGATCTGCGCGGTTGAAATGATAAACACCGATCCCGAAGGAATGCCTGCGCACGGATTGCTGTAATTCGAAATCGTGCGATTTTATCTGGCTGCGGATGGCGGTGCTGCCGAAGATCTGCCCAATGTTTTTAACCGCTTCTATCGTGTTGAAACATCTCGCAGTCGCGAGACGGGGGGCTCCGGGCTGGGGCTGTCAATCTCTCGGGCGTTTGTTAAAGCCCACGGCGGCAGGATCGCGGTTGAAAGCGGCGGTCCTGGTCAGGGAACAGCCGTGCGCTTTGAAGTGCCCATGATGCGCCAATCCACATTCTAGGCAAGAAACGCGCCAGTGGCGACATCTCTATGAGGTGGGTCGATGTAGAGACGCCTCGCTGAGGCGTCTGGGGATGCGGTTTAGGCAAAACAATTGCCGATATTTTGACCTCTTCTACAGCGTTGACCCGTCGCGCATGGGGGTAGGATTACGGCAATGAGGGGGTGTGTATGGGAACGGCCGTTGCCTTTGAATTACCTGTGATGCGCCAATCCACATTCTAGGCAAGAGACGCGCCAGCGACATCTCTAGAGGTGCGTCGATGTAGAGACGCCTCGCTGAGGCGTCTCTACTTTACATATCCCTCAATTCACCTTATTTGTCGTGCCCTCCTACGATTTACCTGCTTTTTTCCCAAAAACGAACACGCACACAATCACCATTTTCCAATAAGGAAACAAGAATCAGGGCAATCATGCGAAATTGTCCATGATTGCCCTGAGATGATGCTATGTGTTGATGATAATGCTATCCTGAGGATAGCCCTTAACCAACCTGCCCTATTATTTGTCGTTAAGGACAGATTCGATGTGGTCTGCCAACTTATCGAAGGCTTGTTCCCAACCTGCGTTTGCACCTGAGTCCGCTGGTACACCGGCGTGCGTCATGACCATTTTTGTACGTCCACCAAGGTCTTCCAATAACACGGTGACTTCAGTCGTCGCGGGGTACCCCTCGGGCATCCCCATGGCA
>DATKXE010000237.1:0-2136 GCA_035529195.1 Anaerolineales bacterium | reverse complement strand
AGGATAAGCAGCGTTTATTGGACGGCTTGCAGGGCGCCTCACCAAATATGGACAGGCAGGCATATGATAGGCTGATCTCATCTTTAGGGAAGCGGGTTTTTCTTCTGCATAATGTGCATGAGAAAGAGCCGCGGCTGTTCCAAACCCGTTGGGCGATGAATTACCTGGCAGGACCGCTTACCCGTTCCCAAATCCCAGCTGCGAACCTGCTTTCCGGCAGGCAGCTTGCCGCGGGTGCGAGCCAGGATTCGAGGGCTCAAAAACAGGGTCCGAGAGATGCAGCTGGTGGAGCTCTCCCCGCAGCTGTTCATGAGCTGCAGACTGCGCAGATGGGTGAGCGGGACATGCCTGGATCATCCACGCGACCTGCGATCCCGGGATCGGTGGCAGAGTACTTCCTGCCCAATAATCTTTCCTTCACGGAAGCATTCACAGCATCAGGACGCACGATCCCAGAAGACGCACAGAGTTTGGGAATGATTTATAAACCTGCCTTACTGGCTCAGGCCCGGATCCGCTACCTGAACCGAAAATACGATCTGGACCATGAACAAGCGAACACCGCCCTGACCTTAGAACCTGACCGGCGGGGTGTCATGCGCTGGGATGATGTTACGGCAGGCAATATCGATGTAAATTTTATGGATGATCAACCCGATCCACGTGCTCGCTATGGGTCTTTGGATGCACCGCTCTCGGAACAAAAAACCATGGCCTCCATGGAGAGAGATTTCCTGGATTGGAATTATCATAATGCCTCGGTCACCGTGCGCGCCAACGAAGACCTGGATATCTATGCGGGTCCGGAGGTCTCCCAAGCGGAATTCCGCAGGTTGTGTACACAGGCTGCACAGGAAGGACGCAAGAAGGAAATTGAACAGGTTGAGGAAAAATTTGACAAAAAAATCGACTCTGTGGTCTCAAAGATGAAGCGCGAAGAGCGTGAGCTGGAGGGGGATAAATCCGAACTTTCCCAGCGCAAGATGGAAGAATACGGTACCCATGCTGAGACCGTTCTGAGCCTGTTTAGCCGCCGCAAGAAAAGCCTTTCCAGCTCACTCTCCAAGCGGCGAATGACCGAAAAAGCGGACGCGGATGTCAAGGAATCCCTGCAGGCGATCGAGGAATTCGAACGAGAGATCAAGGCCATACAAGCAGATAAGGAAAATGCTTTGGAAGAGGTGAATGAGCGCTGGGAGGAGATCGCCAGCCAGGCGACCGAGATCCAGGTCACTCCCTATAAGAAAGACATCCTGGTGGAAATGTTTGGTGTGGCATGGTTCCCTTATTATGTGGTTAGAGCCGAGGGACAAATTATTGAACTGGAGGGGTACAGCAGCTCATGAATCCCTCGTCCCTGTTTATCCTTTTTGCGGTATTTGTGTATGGATGCGTGCATTCACTGCTGGCAACTGTTGCAACCAAGGCGCGCGTGCGCCGGTGGTTTGGGCCGAGTGTCGATCGCTGGTACCGGCTGGCTTATAACATGATCGGCATCCTGACTTTCTTGCCCATCCTTGGCCTGCTGGCCTTGTACCCGAGCGAGACGCTGTATGTGATCCCCGCGCCCTTGAGTTATGTAACTTTGGCAGGACAGCTGCTGGCAGTTGCGGCATTACTCATCGGGCTGCTGCAGACGGGGATGTGGTCATTTCTGGGTTTTGAGCAGCTGCTGGTTCAATCCGTAGAAAACGAACCGCAGATGGTCACTGCTGGGCTGTATCGCTGGGTGCGCCACCCGCTGTATACGGCTGGACTGGTCTTCATCTGGCTAACACCGGTGATGACGCTCAACCTGCTGATGCTGAACCTGGGGCTGACGATTTACCTGGTTGTTGGTGCGCTTTACGAAGAGCGTAAACTGGTGCGGGAATTTGGAACCGTGTATCTCGATTACCAGCAGCAGACTCCCATGTTGATCCCCTTGGTGCGGCGACCTCCCAAAGAAAGTAATACCACACCCAAGTGAGGGGAATCGAATTGTGTCACATAGAATTTTTCATATACCCCACAGATTGGTAGGGGATGCATCACTTGGTTCAGCATGATAGCGCTTTCTTTTTAGTTATCAAATTCCCATCACTTCCTCAGCGGCAGAACTTAATTTCCTCAATACTTATGTCAATTTCAGTGAAA
>DATKXE010000236.1:0-9924 GCA_035529195.1 Anaerolineales bacterium | reverse complement strand
TGGACCGATGGCCTGCACGTCGACGATCAAGGGCATACCTACTTTGGAACCCTCAAGAGCCAGCTGCACTGTATTTCTCAGACAGCCAGCTTCGATCTGTTCTTCAAATCCCAGGAGAAAATATACCACCATGGCGCTGGCACCCAGATCGAGTGCATCCAATGGAGATAGCAGGGGCATATGACTGATCCTCTCCGGAGGAAGCACGAAATCAGGTCCCCGCAGTGCATTCGTCCAATCAGCGCGGACTAATAAAGCAGCGTCCGAGCGAGTCCGGCCAGTGATATTATTCACTTGCCCCGGGCTGGTAACCAGACCATCCACATGCGGCAGCACCTGCTGAACTGCCGGTGCAAACTGCTCTAAACCTGGAAGAGGGCCTAACGAGAGTCCAGCACTCGCATCAACTATCAAACTGCGCCCATCAGCAGGGTTGATAAATTCTTTTAATCGATAGGTTTTACTTTCCATCGGCTTACCTTAGTTTGTAAATATAATCACTGGGCATGTGCACCTGGAATTTACTCCCAATGCGGGAGGCGGGTAAAATCCCAGGTTTACTATCCAGCTGACAAATAAGGGATCAGTTGGGGACCTTCCGGCATGACACAGATGCGAGCCTGAGAGCCAAGGCTGGCTTGCAGGCGTTCCAAAGTGGCTTCCACATCCTGGCACGGCAGAAACAACGCCTGTCGAATCTGATCATCACTTAGACCATCACTATAAACATAAACATCGGCGTGCAGCTGAATTTGAGCCTGAACCTGCACCTGCCACTGGTCCTGGACGCTGAAACCAGGCTTCGAGATCATCTCCAGGATTCCTTGTGGAGAACCAGCTTCTGCCAGCAGTTCCGCATAAAGCCCGTGATCCGGGAGACCATCCTCACAAGCCGTAGCAATAATAATCGCGCCCCCATCCCGCACAACTTGACTGGCAGCGCTCATACCCTTTACCGACTGGTACAGATTTTGATCGAGTGGGTAACCGCTGTTGGTGGTGACCACAATATCGTACGGTGCATCCACGGCTACCATGGCATTTTGCTTGACATACACACAGCCTTGGGTATGTGCTGCAAGCATGTCTCCAGCAAAAACAGCCGTGATCTCTTGCTGCGTGTTGAGAGCTACATTGAGTAAGAAAGTGGGTTTGGTACCCACGGCGACCTCGCGCATCTCTTCCCAGAGCGGATTGCCCTCGGTGACTCCCCAGGCTGCCTGCGGATGGGCGATCATCTCTAGCCCATGATTGCTAAAGACGCTCTCTCTTCCAGCTAGAGAAGGCAGGATCGCTTTAGGACCCCCACTGAAACCGGCAAAGAAGTGGGGTTCAATAAAACCGGTTATGATGCGCACATCTGATTCAATATAATGCCGGTTGATACGCACCGGGTTGCCGAGCGAGGTCTCACCCAGAGAAACCAGGTTGCTATCATCATAACAATCATGCTGCAGGCAGTGATAGCGATCCACGATTTGATCACCCAACATAATGCGCAGCTCGGCATCCGTCTGCCTCCGGTGGGTGCCTAAACCGTTCAAAAGGGTAATATCACGAGCATGAATGCCTGCCGCCAGGAGCTCATCCAACAAGACCGGCAATATGCGATCGTTAGGTGTTGCCCGGGTGATATCGGTGTGGACCACAATCACCCGGTCGCCAGGTTTTACCAGAGATGCCAGCGGAGGGGAAGCGATTGGTTTTTGCAGGGCTTGACGTATGGCACCTGCCTCATCCGGTATTCCTGGCTGGAAATGAGTCCTCAATACATCTGCAGTTTCTGGCAGGTTTATTTTTAATCCCTGGCGACCATAATTCAAATCAACATGCATAATCAGGCTTCAAACCATGGTTTGCCACGCTCATCGGTCAATACTAATTCCCGTAAAGCGCCGACACCCTTCTCGAGACCTTCCCGCAGCGACATCAAACTGTCTTCATGCTCCATGGATAGGACATAATCATATCCCACCAGACGGAGATTGCTGACCAGGTCTTTCCAGAATTTTAGATCGTGACCATAACCGACGGTGCGGAATATCCAAGACCTGTTAGCTTCATCGGCATAAGGCTTGGTGTCCAGAACCCCATTGACCGGGGTATTAATCGGGTCAATGATCGTGTCCTTTGCATGCACATGGTAGATAGCATCTCCCAATTCTCGGACAGCATGAATGGGATCGATGCCCTGCCAGAAAAGGTGGCTGGGATCGAAATTAACTCCGATCTCAGGTCCAACTGCAGCTCGCAAGCGCAGCAGCGTTTCGGGATTGTAGACCACGAATCCAGGATGCATCTCCAAGGCGATCATATCGACACCATGTTCGCGGCAAAATTCGACTTCTCCCTGCCAATAAGGGATCACTTTCTCACCCCACTGCCATTCGAGGATGCGCAGGAAGTCAGGCGGCCAAGGACAGGTCACCCAGTTGGGGTACTTACTGCTTTCACTGTCTCCCGGGCAGCCGGAGAAAGTGACCACCCGCCTGACACCGAGTTTTTCAGCCACCAGCACCGTGCTGCGAAATTCTTCCTGGTGCAGTTCAGCAACCTGGGGATCAGGGTGCAGGGGATTACCATGACAACTCAATGCACTGATCTCCAAGCCATGATCATCGATGGTTTGTTTCCATTCCAGCAGCTTTTTTGGGTCCTCCAGCAGCTCACGTGGTTTGCAATAGGACTCCCCTAGTTCGGCAACATAGCCCCCTGAGCCGATCTCCACCGCTTCTGCTCCCACCCCCGCAATCCAATCCAATGCCTGGTCAAAGGGCAGCAAATCTTGAAATACAAAGCTAAATACGCCAACCTTCATTGGTGACCTCCATTCAAGAATTTGGAGGCTGTCCAACAGCCTCCATACAGTGGATATAGGATTAGAGCACTCGATCGACGAATTCGCGAGTATGCACGGTGACCGGTACTTCTTGCAGCTCGAGCACTCCGCGGGCAACATGTTCAGATAAGCGGCGGAAAGCCTCTTCGCCTTTTTCCTTGGTGGCTCGCAGCGGATTGCCGATCACCCCGGTTTCGATAAATTCATGGTGGTCCATGGGGAAGGTGAAATATTTATAGCCTTCGAACTCCACATCCGGCATGCCATCTTTTTTCTCGAAGCTCCTGGGCAAGAAATCAGGAATATGTGCTTTGGTGAAGTTTGCTCGATCCATGCGCACGTATTCTTCATTCCAGGCCAAATCTTGTGAAGTTTCCAGTTCACTCGAGTGCCAGCCAGGGGTTTCCTCCCACGGATTTTCCATCAACCCTTCCAGGATGCCAACATAGTTCTCCATGTAAGGCTTGACAAAAGATATCAGGGCGCCTGTCTCATAACGCAGCTTGCGCAAAACTGGGTCGATCACCTTAACATTCGAACCGTGCCCGTTTATGAAAATGATGCGGTTGAATCCATGATGGATCAGACTGCGAGCTACATCATGAACCAGATTAAGCAGCACGCTGCTGCGGACGGTGATCGTCCCGCGCCCCATTCCAGGATCAAACATATGCTGGGGAGAATATCCCATCCAGATCGGAGGCGTATGCAGCACCGCGATCATTTCCGCCACTCGCCGTGCCATTTCGATACAGGTTATCGTGTCGGTGTAGATAGGTAAATGGGGACCATGCTGTTCGAAGCTGGCCATCGGCACCAAGATCGTATCCTTAATTCTGAGGTATTCCTGAACATCTACAAAAGTTAAATTACCCATGTCCCAGGAGAGGAATTTGCTGCGGAACTCCTGGTCACCTTCCGTTAGATGGGGAAGGTCTTTATAATCTCTACCATTTTCAGCGATCATGATGGTCTCTCCTTGCTCATTAAATTGATGAATAGATCGGCGACCTCCTCGCCAAACTGGGGGTCGTTCACGTGTTTCTCATAGGTCAATATCGGTATCTCGGGATCAATCTCATCCCGCAGCGCAGCTAAAAAGGCCGCATCGGCTTCGGGATTCCAGAAAGGTCCATCGGGAACATTGGGGATTGATAGCCCTTGAGTGGGGACTGCGATCACCAGCGGTCCAGTGGCCAAATTTAGCCGTTCAGCGAACAGGTGTCCGAGGGTGACCATCTCCTCTTGTGTGGCGCGGACCAATGTATATTCCGGGTTGTGATCATAGACAGGACGTCCCTGCAATTCATCGGGGATGGCTCCTGCGTGGAACACGCAGAAATCGATGCAGCCCGGTACGACCACCTGGGGTAAACCCTGCAATCCAACTCGCTTGAGCCTGTCGGGACCTCCATCGTGGATACCGCCTGTCATCGGATCGAATGTCTCGTTGGTAGTGAAATCGATCACGCCCACAAACTGCCCGGATTCCGCGAGTTCTTCCATCGCCGGTCCCCCAACCCCGTTCGAGTGAAAGATCACCGCCTCGAATCCCACCTCTGCCAAACGATCTTTGAGCGCCATCACCGCTCGAGTGGTATTCCCCAGCATAGTCACGGCGACATATTTATCCTCAGGGCTGGGTTTTTGCAACTCATGGCCATGCTCGACCAAGCCTTTAAGGGCTGCAGCAACATTATCAAAAATCGTCGTAGCGATTGGATTGAGACCCAGGATATCAACAATCGAATGGACGACCATGATGTCACTGGTACCGACCAAGGGATCAAAGTAATGTTTTCCAGAGGCAATCGGTGATACCAGGACCTTTGGTACTCCAACCGGCAGCTGCATCATTGCAGCCGCACCCATGACTGCGCCTTCAGCGCCTCCCATGCAGGTAATGGCCTGCAATTTACCAGCCTTGTAAAGCTCCAGCGTAAGAACTTTCAAAGCATCACGCATGCCATGCACCGCTTTCCCACGGCTGCCGGCGTTACGCAGTGCCTCGATCGTCGTCCCGGCATATGCTGCAGTCTCGGCCCGGCTGATATCCGGCACGATATCCAGGGGTTCTCCGAGGATCCCCGCATCAATCACTGTCGTCTGTAAACCAAGAGCCTGAAGGCGATCGCGCAGATAAGCGATTTCTGGCCCTTTTGTATCCAGTGTCCCGATAATGACGACATTCTTATTCATTTTGTGTCCTCCGGATTTGGAACAGAAAATGATTGATATAACGACTGTCCAGTTGAATAAGCAAATTAAATCCTAAACAACAGAGCGCATACTCTACCCCTGCTTTGTCCTGCAGTTGAGGAAATTCTCATTGAGCAAAGCAGGTCCTGATCGCCCCTCCCTCATGATGAGGGAGGGTTAGATCAGAACCACACCAGGTTAAGATGAAGGTGCAGTATGCTTTGATTTTACGTCAACGCCGTGCTGCTAGATGAGCGGCAAAAGCGTCTTGGCGCATTCCTCAACCTGCCAGCTGTAGAACTTCTCGGTCAGCAAGCTCGAGCCATGCTCTTCAATGAACTTTTTCTGCTCTGGTGAGATGTCTACCGGGTCAGTCTCGATGGCATCCGGATATGGGTTGGCGGGTGTGCGGTCGATGGGTGCCACGAATTCGACCGTCAAGGCACCATCGTAACCGATTTCCTTTAACGTTCCAACCAGTTTCTTCCAATCCCAATGACCCTGACCGCAAGCAAAGCGATTGGTATCAGCGACATGGAAGTCAACCAGGCGGCCTTTAGCTGAGCGAATTGACTCATGAGGATCCGCATCTTCGATATTGATGTGGAAGGCATCCAGACATACGCCGCAATCGGGTCCAACCGCCTCAGCAATCGCTAAAGCCTGGGAAGCACGGGAGCAGAAGTAGGTTTCGAAGCGGTTGATCGCTTCAATCGCCAGAACCACGCCTTCTTTCTTTCCCCAATCGTAGCATTCTTTAAGACTACCGATCGCCCATTCCCATTCCTCTTCTGGATTTCCGTCCGGGCTGATCTTGCCGACCGTAGCGGGAACGATGGTCATCTCATATCCTTCCAGCTCCTTGACCATCGTGATGCAGTCCTTTGTATACTGCACCGACTTCGCCCTCTGCGCCTCGTCTTTGGCAACCAGGTTGCGATCCTCGAGCATCAGGGTAACCGAACCCCAACAGCGAATGCCATGCTCTTTGAGCACCTTACGCACCTCTTTGGTGTCGTAGGTATATGGCTCGCCACTGATTTCGATGCTCTCGTATCCATATTTGGCCAAACGCCGGACGGTCACCTCGATCGGCTCAGCCCTCATCCAGTTGTGCATTGAAAGATGCATTTCGTACCTCCTGTGAAAAATTATGATTCTCGGACCGTAACGTAAATCAATTTATAGCGGTTCTGCGAAGTGCTGATTGTGTTGAATTGAGCAGTACCGCTGATATCCTATACCAGTTGATCGAACAGCAGATCGTATAATCCTCTAACTTCTAATCCGAAACTTTCAGCGGCACCATCCAGCTGGTGAAGAGTCCCGGGGTCATCGCAGATCAGCAGCTTAGCCCCGCTGCGTTGAGCATCTTCCAGTCTGGCTAAAGTCAGCTTCTCAGCGATATCCGGCTTGGTGAATTGGAGTGCTGTGCTGCCTACCGGGTGCCCGCGCTCGCGACGCCAGAACAGCTCACGGGCAGCACCCGGCATGACCGCTGCCAGCAAGCTGCGTGGGTGGTCATGTCTCCCTGGAACGCGGACAGCGTGGGTGGGATCTACATATGCATAGGGGATATCTTGCGAGAATTTATTAAACCGTATTTTGCCTCCTTCTAACCGATCAGCCAGCAATGTGGTTAGTTCAAGTAATTCGACATCTGCGGGAAAATCGATCCCCAGTCGTTCTTCATAAAGCTGATTGAAGGTGAAGTAATCACCCGGGGAGAGCACCAGCAAGCGGCTGGCGCCGCAGGACTGCAGCTCCCCCAAGTTGGCCTCAGCCAGCTGAATAGCGGTATCCTGCAGGCCCAGGGAGCTGGGCAGGTACCCGCTGTTCCGCCCCAGGCCGATCATGATGGGATTGAATCCCATGGTGACCAGCAAATCGCTGACGATTGCCAAAGTCTTCGGCCACAGGTATTGAGCTTCATCCCCAACAAAGAGGGCTACTCCCCCCTCTCCCGGGACCACGCCCGGTTTACGTTTGGCATATGGGGTTCCAAATTCACGCAGTGCTTCATCAATCTCATATACTACTGCTGGCGCAAGCTGCTGGTTGACAATCTCAGTGCGGACTGCTGCAATTGCAGCCGGCAATGGTTGTTTGGTTACACAATGGGCGCGCGAATTCCCATGATCGGGTGCACTGTAGACCACATCTACCGTGTCTTGATTCCATTCCAACAACCCCCGCTCTACTGAGGCTATGACTAACGCCCAGCCATGGGGTGACAATGTCTCTTTGTGCGTGACGTATTCAACCGAGGCGACGTGGCGGCACATCAAGCAGTAGCGGCAGTTCTCTATCGTATCTACAAAGTTATCTATCGGCATGCCGTCCTTCCGTATCTGATTATGGTCATGAAATGGTTAAAATCCAAATCCAGTCTTTCCCGGGTTCATAATGCCATTTGGGTCAATGGCCTTTTTCAGTTTCAGCATCATCGGCCAGGCGTCCCCATACTGTTTGCGCATGTAGCGGGATAGTTTGAGCCCAACACCATGGTGCTCATTAATCATGCCGCCATTGGCGATCACGGCCTGCATGGCAGTATTCCAGATATGGTTGTGCAGGCGCAGTGCTTCTTGGGCATCCTGGGGTGGGTCTTCAATGATAAAACGTGAGTAAAGCATGACTCCCCAGTGAAACCAATGCGAGAAATGTCCAATAAATTTGATCCCCAGGTCGGAAAACCCCTCCTCGACAGCTCTCTTCTCTGCCCAGTAGAGGTTTTCAATTTTGTCATACGTGGTGATAGTCTCGGTGGTGCCATACATCCAGGGCAGTTTTAGGTTCTGAGGAGGGTAATAGAAATCATACCTGTGCTGCCACCATTTCTCCCCGGGCTCACTTCCAAGATCGCGAGCCTCTAAGTCGGTGCAAATTTCCAGAGCCTTTTTTTGCTGCAGTGCAGCCAATTCAGGATCACCATCGAAACCGATCACCATATAGGCACCCTTGTACTCATAGCCCAAAATCTTTTTCACGCGTGAGGCGGTAGAGGCGGGATCGTAAAGCCGGATGACGAAAGGATCGAGCCGGCGGGTCATCATCAGCCGTCCCGCTTCCAGCGCTTTGGTGAGATCATCAAACAGCACGGCGCGCAGGAATCGTGCTTCGGGAATGTATTCCAAGCGCATCGTGGCTTCAGTAATCACCCCGAAATTTCCTTCTGCACCCAAGAAAAGCCGGAACCAATCCGGACCAGCGGCATGCTGGGGTACAGGGGGTGTGCGAATGATCTCACCAGTTGGCAAGACCACCTGCATGCTCAAAACCATATCCTCTGCTTTTCCATATTTTGTGCTGACCGTACCCGTACCCCGAGGAGCCAGCGCACCACCCAAGGTAGCACAATTGCTTGAGGCCGCGTAATGGGGAAAGGTAAGATTTTTTTCATTGACCGCCCACTCCAGCTGAGAGATGATGATCCCTGCCTCAGCCGTCACGGTCAGTGACTTTTCATCGATTGAGATGATCTTGTTCATACGTTTCGTATCCAGCAAGATCCCACCGAAGACCGGGAGTGCTCCCCCTTGTGATCCCGAACCACCACCCCAGGGAACTACAGGAATCCGATATTTGTTGGCAATATCCATGATCTCGGAAATTTCTTGTGCAGAGCCAGGATGGACAATGTAATCTGGCGGGTGTAATGGCTCGCCCCGATCCAACCACATTTGCGGCATCCAGGCCCAATCTGTTGAATAAACCAGCTTATCGCTCTCACCCACCGAGACATATTCTTGTCCAACGATCTCCGCCAACTCACTGCGGATCATTTCAGTCAGGAATTGATCACGCTTCATAATTTGCAGGTCCTTTTTCTAATTGGTTCATGGTACAGTGGTTAATCTCCCATCAAACTGGTCAGCAACAGCCAATCTAATTCCTCGTAATCACGGGCGCTGATCAACTCCTGGATGCGCTTCCGGTCGATCGAGCGGACGATCTCCACCAAGCGCAGGAAGACCAACATGCTGTTGCGCAGGTGTTTGGTGGCCAGCTCGGCAGGTTGTGTGCGCATCGCTTTCACATCCAGACCGACCATGCCTTTATTGAAGAATTGGTTGTCATCCAGCACACGGACCTGGTTGAAAGCCCGGCGCAGGTCGACCGCACCGAAAGTGCGATCCTGGTCAAACTTAAGCCCATTTTGATCATTCAAATGGACGCTGAACAGCTTATCGAATGCCAGGGCAAAAGCCATTTCGTCGGAAGGATCAAGACCAGCAAGTATTGCATGGGCGCTCTCGACCAGAGCGCCAACCCGGTCCGGTGCGCTGGTTTGGAAACCCAGCGCTAATGCATGACCGATGGTTGGAATGTATGCCAAATCCATGGGCTCATTCGGTTTCGGTTCAACGGCGATCTTTAATTCCGGCTCATATGCCAGCAGCAGATCTAATGCCTCCAGGAGCTGGTGCGTAGCGCGTACTGCGTCCTTCGCTTCCCGGATATAGGTTCCTTCGCGTGCCAACCACAACACCACCAGGTTGGTATCTAATTCGCGACCAATATCCACCGTCTTTTTTACCCTATCCAATGCGTACTGCCGCGCTTGAGGATCATTCGCTGTAAATGCGCCATCTATCGTATTGGGATGCTCCCATAGACGCGGAGCTACAAACTCCGCTTTCAACCCATGTTCATTTAATTTCTTTCGCATCAACTGCGCTTCCTGGCGAATCTGAGCTGCAGTTAGCTGGTCAAGATCTGGAACAGCATCATCGTCATGAAATTGAACAGCATCAAAACCCAGAGCTTTATAGGTCTCCAGCTTTTGATCAAATGTACGTGAGGCCCGCACCTCAGGCCCAAACGGATCAGCCCCTTCGTGAATATTCCACGGACCAAACGAAAATTGGTAGCCGAATTTCTCC
>DATKXE010000235.1:0-7097 GCA_035529195.1 Anaerolineales bacterium | reverse complement strand
TGTCCTGAATATCCAACCGGGACTCCAAATTGGCGTAGGCGATCCATGAAACGCAGGTTTATATCCTCAAATGAGGCTGGGTATGTGCTGTTGCAGTGCAAAAGAACAAAATCAGCTTTCTGTTCATGTAAATAATTGACGCTGAACTCTACTTCGTTCATATGCGACATGCCGGTGGATATGATGAGCGGCTTTCCTTTTGCCATCAGGTGATTCAGCAAAGGCAAATTTGTCAAATCAGCTGAGGCAACTTTGAAAGCGGGGACGCCGAGTTGATCAACAAAATCCGCACTCTTATCATCGAAAGCGGAGCATAAAAAGGTGATTTCTTTCTGCTGGCAATAATCGACGATCTCAAAATAGGCTTCATCTGGAAGCTCAACACGCTGTAAAAACGGTAGCAGGTAGCGCAGTGTCTTTTCACCAGAATTCGCATTTTCAAGGTACTTTTGAGCATATAGCTGGTTAAGGTCCCGCTTTTGGAATTTGACGGCATCCGCACCCGCAGATGCGGCTGCATCGATCAACTCTATGGCTAAAGGCAGGATGCCATTGTGATTAACGCCAATTTCCGCGATGATATATGTCGGTTGATCATCCCCAACTAATCGGTCACCGATTTTGACAACTGCCATATCCTCCTCCAATTATCTTAAGCATATAGTTTTAGGTTCCCTCTGTAAGCATAAATGCTATATATTAACAAGCATGGGATGTTAAGCTGCCAATTTTCTGATAGTAAATCCTAGATCACCAAAGGTGATCTCACCGCTACTTATTAGCCTTTCAGCCCTGTTCCAATCATCGGGAGAATCAATATCGATCCACTCTTCTGCCCCGATCACCAGGGGAAGAATATGCTCACCCGTCATCGAAGATTTTTCCGAGATGGTCTCCGTCCAGGCTGCGTCCACATACCCGGTTTGCCAGAAAACCTCCGGTAGCGCTTGACGCGGTAAATTATATGGCTCTGGTAAGCTGGTGGAGATCAGAGGCTGCATAAATCCATCCGCTGTAATCTGCCACATTTTGTATGGGTTTTGGAAGGGGATGCAAACTGTACGGATTGAGTCAGCCTCAGGATGATCCACTAAGCGCCAAACTGCCTGGTTGACATGCTCTTTCCGGCGAAATGGTGAAGTTGGACGTAGTTGAACTACAATCTGAGGTTGATAATTCTCATTAGAATTCAACCATTCCAAAGCATGTTGAAAGACAGGCAGATCGGGTGTGTCATCCCCTGATAATTCTTCTGGCCGAATGAAGGGAATTTCTGCGCCATAATCCTTGGCGATTTCCGCGATTTCTTCGTCATCTGTCGAAACAATTACCCGTGAGACGCTCTCAGCTTCCAATCCTGCGGCGATGCTGTAAGCTATCAAGGGGTATCCTGCTAAAGTTCTGATATTTTTTCGAGGGATGCTTTTCGAGCCACCCCGGGCAGGGATGATCGCCAGCACTTCGTTTGAAGTCACCAAGCAGTCCAACCTCCATCGACAACCAGGTTTCCACCCGTCATGTAAGAAGACGCATCAGACGCTAGAAACAGCAGCGCCCCGTTCAACTCATTTTTCTCGGCCATACGCCCCAAAACTGTTCGAGCTGAATAGGCTTCCAGGAAATCTTGATCATGTTCGTTGAAGACGCCGCCAGGGGATAATGCGTTCACGCGAATATTTTTCCCGGCATAATATGCTGCCAGGTAGCTGGTCAACCCCAAGACTCCAGCTTTGGTGGTTGAATAATGGGCCGGTTTGAAGCGTTCGATACCCTCTTTAGTTCGGTAAATACGCTGGTCAGGACCAGCCATACCGTAGATTGAACTGATATTAATCATCACCCCCCCTCCCTGAGACACCATCAGCTTCCCCGCAGCCTGGCAGCATAAGAAGACTCCGGTTAGATTAACATCTAAAGCTTGCTGCCATTGTTCTAAAGGGTAATCTTCGAACTTGATCTCCAGTGGGTGGAGGTTCTTTTCAGGCTCTCCCGTGGACGTTAACACTGCAATTGACTGCGGATCAAACTTGGGATCGAGTGCAGCTGCATTGACAAGGATATCCAGCTGGTTGAATTCATTTAGTATACTTTCAAATAACTCCTGGACTGACCTTTTCGATGAGATATCGGTCTGGATCGGTACCGCTCGGGAGGGGGATGCTCCTGAATGAAAGCGTTCATTCAGTGAGGCAGCGAGATCATTCGCTGCCTCACCATTGAAGTCTGCGATAACGATATCAGCGCCCGCTTCCATCAACGTCTGGCAAAATTCAGCGCCCAGCAGCCCAGCCCCTCCGGTCACTGCAGCTACACGTCCCGTCAAATTGAACAGATCAGGTAATTTTCCCATTGCTAGACTAAACCTCTACTTTATCAGCTACCTCTGAGCTTTGAATTTCATCCTGGTTATCATTCCTTTCGTTCGTTCCATCCGGAAGGAGAAATCCCCGATCTTCTAAGTATTCAATTATTTTCCAGGCGTTCATTCCTGGGGAAATTTCCACAGTGTGAAGTGTGATTTCTGGATCAACAGGGACTTCATAAGGATCATCAACGCCTGTAAATCCTTTAATCTGGCCTCGTCTGGCCCGAGCGTATAATCCTTTCACATCTCGCTCCTCGCAAACCTCGATCGGGGTATCCATGAATACTTCTATAAAACGTTCTTCTCCCACCATCTTGCGCACCTCATTCCGGGTTGAGCGGTAGGGGCTGATAGCAGCTGCGACCACAATGCCGCCCTGTCGAGCGATTTCTCCAGCCACAAACCCAATCCGCAAAATGTTGGTATCCCGATCTTCTTGGCTGAAACCAAGACCCTTCGAGAGATGCGTTCGTACCACATCACCATCCAATAAGGTTACCTGTCGTCCGCGCTCAAGGAGCAAAGATGTCAGAATCTCAGCAGTAGTTGACTTGCCGGAACCGCTTAATCCGGTGAACCACAAACACAGGCCTTGCTCATGTCTGGGTGGGTACATCTTCTGGAGTATCTCCGCAGTTTCACGCCTGGTGAACCAATCCGGGAGCAATTCTCCCTTAGCTAGATAATCGTCACGTACTTGAGTACCAGAGATAGAGAATATACGCGCATCCTCAGGGACTTCAGATCTCTGTTCATAGCGGTCTTCATCCGCAAGGTAAATTAATTCTTTAAATTCAATCGGTAGAACACCAATCTCCTCACCGTATTGAGACAGCATCATCTGGGCCTCATAGGGTCCATAGAACGGGTTCCCGTTGCTATCCTTTCCGGGGCCGGCATGGTCTCGACCAATAATAAAGTGAGTGGCTCCGAAATTTCGACGAATAATCGCATGCCACAATGCTTCACGAGGACCCGCCATGCGCATGGCCAGCGGCAGTAAAGCCAATAATGTCCTGTTGGAGTCGTAATATTGTTCAACCATGGTCCGGTAAACACGCACCCTGGTATAGTGATCCACATCCCCGGGCTTAGTTAATCCTACAACAGGATGAATTAATAAACTGCCATCTACTTCATCCGCAGCTCTTTTAGTCAGCTCTTCGTGAATGCGGTGCATGGGATTCCTGGTTTGAAAAGCAACCACATTCTCATTGCCCAGAGCAGCCAGATACTCACGAGTTTGGGCAGGTGTTTTCCGCAGGTCAACAAAATCGTGGTACTTCGGCAAGTCAATAACCTTCAAAGCTCCGGAGACATAAACATTCCCCCAGGTGTTCATTTCTGAAACGAGCGGATGGCGAGGGTCAGTCGTTCCCAGCGCGAGCCGCGTTTCGCGCAACACATCCCAATGATAAATTTCCTCGATCTGCATAACTGCGATGGTATTGTTACGTGAATCACTCAAAGTGATCTGTTCCCCCCAACTGGGGAGAGCTTCCTCATCGACAGGTAAGGTAATTGGAAGGGGAAATAACACACCATCGGTTAAACGCATTTCTGTCAGCACTCTTTCGTAATCTGATTTACCCATAAAGCGGTCCAACGGAGAAAACGCACCGGTTGCCAGCAATTCCAAATCGCATAATGCTCGTTGTGATATCTGCAGCGAAGGCAGGCGGCTTGATTTATCAAGCAGTTCTTCCCGTTCTTCTCCTTGAACAACCAAATCCACCAGCGTGCCACCATATGCTGAAATCAATTCAGCCTGTTGTTTCTTGTCACTCATTCTTCAATACTCCTTATTCGATGTGATTGATGCAAATTTAATCTATCTCGTATTGATACAAACTGGAGAAATACAGATTTCCATTGATCTCAAGGTCTAGATTAATTTCAGTTTTTCCCCACTCTACAACTGACCCACCAGTGAAATTCAGCAAGTTTTTCCTATGCGGCTGGAACCACCCTAACTTCATTTCTGCTTGGTGATAAAACATTCGCCTTGAAGTAGAAGCAAAATTAGGAATACAGTCTCTTTCTTGCCAGATTATTCAAAGACCAAAGGTCGAAACGGATTAGCCTTGTCTATGGAATTAATTGATCTCATCCAGCGCTGATAACAGTTCTACTTTTAAGTCCCCAGATAATGAATTTGATTCTGAGTAAAGGTCATCCAATTCCTCAGGGTCATTAATCAGATCATACATTTCAAACTCGTTATCAAAACCATCATAACCTTTATAGTGGATCAGTTTGTACCTGTCCTTTACCATTGCTATCGTACCTTTAATAATTGGTCCTTTCTTTGGATTACTTTTCGCATCCATAATAAACACATTCCGATCGCCAATATTATTATGATCAGTTGTTGCTGGAAGCACTATACCATCACTCCACTGCGGGGGATCTTGTCCAACCATCGCACTGATTGTTGGTAGAACATCAACAGCACTGGTTGGGATATGGACATCTTCACGGTTTTCCTGACTGGCATGGTGAATGACTAAGGGAACACGAGCTAAGGGTTCAAATAAGGTAGGGCTAACATGCTCCGCTATCCCTCTTTCAAACATCTCTCCATGGTCAGAGGTTACTATGATATTCGTATTTTGCAGGATACCTTGCTGCTCCAATGAGTCAATCAGGCGACCAAATTCCGAATCCACATACGCGATATATTCATCGTACCAGCGGCGCTTTGATTGTAAATACTTTTCAGAATGGCCTTCAGAGAATGCATGATCCGGTTTGCTGACCGGCGCCCAGCCATCCCGAAACATACGAACAAATTCCTTCCGGGTATGGTATGGCTCGTGTGGAGGGAGAAAATGGAAATAACCAAGGAACGGTTTTTCGGTGAAGGTTATGCTGTCTTGGACCCAGTCAATTGCGTCTTCCAGGAGATATACAAAAGGTCCAGCGTTGGCCGAAGGTAGCCCACGTGGAAATAAATCCCGATACTTATATACAACATCTTGGTTATTCCAATCTCTCCAGACCCGGTGAAATGCAGACAGGAAGGTTGAACTGGGGAGTTGGATATCTTCACCTTGCTGACCGCGTGTTATTGTTTTTTCACCCAAGAAAGCTGCATTTCGATCATTTTCAAATACGCTGTCAGCTAAAAAGTACTCATTGAAGAGGCACAATTCTTTCGTATTCTTGATCAGATCTAAATCCCCGCCAAACTGGTGGAGCAATATCGAAGCTAAGTAATTGTGAGTGAATGACAAACGTTGATAGATCTCACCAGGTACGCTATTAAAGATGCTCCTGCTTTCAAATTCTTTTGCCACAGAACCGTATAGGTGGAAAGCGCGATTTGTCCAAGGATACGTCCCAGTCAGTAGAGACGCAGTACCTGGTGACGTAAAACTGCCACCGGCATAATGTCGGTGGTAAACCGTTGATTTTTCAGCAAACCTAGAAAGATTAGGCATCGTCTGCCGGTGATACCCATATAACGAGACATTCGTAGCAGAAAGTGCATCGAAAACCAAGATTAAGATATTTGGAGAACCAGGCTCCTGGAATGGGATATCCTGTAAAGGAAACGCTGATAAATCCGATGCCAGTTTCATCAATGGCAATGCTGCCATCATTTTGAGAAATTCACGTCTATTTATATCTTTACTCATAATATGTCAAAAATGCCTTTGTTAACCAAATCGAAATCCAGATAATATCATTTAATATTTCTAATCAAGATTACAAAAACTGCCAGGATATCCACAGCTAGATAAACAGTTGAAAGTGTGGTCAATCGACTGACAATGGACTCAATGGTTTTAGCTAACCGTTTGAAGTAATAAACTGATACCCAACTCACTAAGACAAACCCAATTAGCAAAAATAAATATTTCCCGAAATCCCTCACTAACCAGATGCCAAAATCTTCACCGTATATATGAGCAAGGATCATCCCAAGTGTTGCCAGTAGAGCCGCTAGACTACCCATGGCAACAAAATTTTCACGAAGAATCTTTCTTGGAAGTACAACCGCCATGATAATCAAACCAATCAGAAATAAAATGCTCTCAAACAAGGCAAATGTTAGCGGGTAGGAGATAATTCCGATCATTTCCCAAATTGTTCGGGATATAATCCAGGATGGGACTGCCCTTAGTATGTTGATAATTGCCCACACATTGATTAAGAATAAAATGCTGGAAAGCGTTAACCAGGTTTCTTCTCTCGATGGGAAACGGGCTTTAAAGGTAGCCAAGACTCTTCAACCTTTCTTCCAACATTTCTTGATCTTCATCGCTAATTGATGGGGGGGGTGCTGAAACGCCACCATCTACTTCTTCTCCAGTTGCCAGCACCGGGAAATCACGGAATGAAGGTTGTGGGAAATTGCCCAATCCTTGATTGGAGAATAATACTCCCGGTACAATCTCGGGATCGATGCAGTGGTCTGCACCCCAATGGTCCTGATTAACTTCCATAGACTTCTTTTCCCATTCTCCTAATCCCGTCTGGGGTGAAGCTCGAAATCCTGGGGCATATCCTACGATCAAATCCGGACCATACTTTGCCAGGGGACCCGTTAAAGCCTCTGCATTCGATGACACACTGTTCACAACCCGTTTGCCATCCTGATCTTTCCACTCCAGCAATTTATCTCTGATCTGGTTGGCGAGGGAATCAACCTGGTGGTTTTCTACAATCCCTTGGCCTTCCCTCCCCACAAGATTCAAATAAATGCTGTTCAACCCCAAACCGTATG
>DATKXE010000234.1:0-4770 GCA_035529195.1 Anaerolineales bacterium | reverse complement strand
GTCTTTGATAGATAGGTAAACATATGACCATTCAGAGAAGTGTATGGCATGCTGACCCCTTTCCTTTCGATGTTCGGATTAGTGGCGATCAGCTGGTCATATAAATCGATCTTATCCTGGGGAGGCAGGTTGGATGTTTTGCTCATCATTACTCCTTAATGTTAACCTGAAATTGAGCGAAGTGTCCTGATTTGTGAATCAGCGGGATGTCAATAGATTGTCTTCCGATACTTAAAATTCAAAAACATTGGTAACAAGGTTATCATAATTCTTCATTTATCCAGGCGCTACTTATCCTTTCGCTCTCCAATCATTCAAAACAGAATTAATCGCTGAAATAATTATTGTAGAATTACCAAGCAACTATTCAGCAGTCACCTTCGTAAACTGTGAGGATGCAAGGAATATCCATTGTTTTGACTTACCCTGACAGATTTTGGAGAGAAGCGCGTTAATATTAATTAAAGGGATGTTCGTGAATTCCCGGGACCAGCATACAAGAATTTCGATGAGATTCAAAACTGACGAGCAATCTCTGATTGATAAAGCCAGCCACGATCCACAGGCTTTTGCTGCACTTTATGACCGTTATATTGAGCAGATCTACCGCTATGCATTGCGCCGCACCGGAGACCGCGTACTGGCTGAAGATGTCACCAGCGCCACGTTCGAGAAAGCACTGCGCCATTTGCGGTCACATGGCTGGAAGGGAAAGAGTTATAAGGCCTGGCTGTACATGATTGCCAGTCAACAGGCTATCGAACTACACCGCAGGGATCAGCGCTACATTGCTCTTCCGGCCGATATGACTGCGACCATCGATGTTGAAGGACAGGCACAGGATACTTTCCAGTGGGCACAAATCGTTCTGGCAATGGGAAGGCTCTCGCAAAAAGATCAGGAAATAATCACCATACGTCTCATCGACCACTTATCCAACGGGGAGACGGCAGAGTTCTTGCGCTGTTCTCCCCAAAACGTGTCCGTCCGTCTGTATCGGGCGTTAGGGCGGCTTCGCAAATTACTGGGCGAAACTGCCGAATCCGAAGGAGAGCAAGACGATGATAAGCAATGATAATGATCACTTTGATCCCGATGAATGGCTCAGGCGGCTGGAATCCGATGATCGCTCTGATCCCCTTCTGGCGCTGGCAGCCAATATAATAAATAAGACCCCGGATTTATCGGGGCCAGCTTCAGCTTTCCAAACCAAACTACGCAGCCAGCTTGTCGACCAATTCGCTCAGCAATCCATCCGGCGCCCAATTGTTCCTCGCTGGCTGGCTTGGGGTTTAGCAGCACTGGCAGTGATCTCCTTGGTATTCATCGGTGTTCGGAATCTTCCAGGGAGTACGCCATCCGTCAGTGCAGCAGAGATCATAAACCTGGCCAGCCAACGCATTACATCCTCAGCCGCGCAGGATGGTGTGCTCTACGATCGCCTGCTCTTGGATTGGGATCAAGGTGGTTCCTTCCGGCAGCATGGGGTTGTGGCAGAGCTGTGGCGCTCAGCCGATGGCTCTCAATTACGCTACCAGATGTATGCTGGTGACCGCTTGTTATACTTCGACCAACACGACAATGATACCCTATGGCGTTCGAGTCACCTACGCCCAGTGGAAGGCAAATTAGTCGATTTTGTTTACCAGGCACATTACAAGCCTGAAGAGAAACTCTTTGATGAGGAGCAGCAAATTGCCCAGCTCCTGTTCCGCGACCTGGGGAATTTCTGGGTTTATATTGATCAGCTAACTGGGGGTGAGCGCGCTGATTGCGCCAATCCATTCTGTGTGCTGAGCGCACTAGGAGATGACTGGGCGTGCAGCACAGCGCGCTGCACGCTGAATCTGGGCCTGATCTTTGATGCGCAGGACTTGATTGTCGAGGCAAGGGTTCTGGAAGACGACTGGCTGTCCAATGGACACCAGGTCCATCAAGTACGCCTGCAAATTGCTGACGTAGATGATAGCTTTTATCAGGTCTTGAAATTCGATACTGCAACCTATGATTTACTCGAGATAGAGGACTTCTGGAGGGGAAAGATGCATTACCGCATCCGTTTGGATGATCGCCGGGCCTTGGCCTGGTCCGATCTGCCGGGAGATTTCTTTAGATCGATTCCCGATGATGTAGAAGTCCGCACCTGGGAAAGTGATTATCCGCTTGGGCGCCACTCAGATGACCGGGTCTGGATAATCTCTGCTGATCCACCCCCTGGTGCAAGCTTGACAGGCACAGTTACTGCCCATGTTGAGCTCGGATACCGGCTAGCGAGTGTTGAAAAAGCAGCTATTAATATTGGGGGTTTAAATTGGAGCGGTCATGACACCAGGGTAAACCTCGATGTCGAAGACGTGCCTGTTGAGGCAGGTGAAGGAACGATAGAAATGGACTTTGTTTTTGATACCAACGATCTGGGCGATGGTATGTGGGTAATTAACCCTTTCTTTAGTGACGTCATGGGTATTAACCCAGGAGTTGGCTGGAGTAACTTTGGCTCACCGCCAGGAATCTACCCAGAATGGTGCGTACGCTGCCAGATCCTGTCTCCGACGCCATGAATTAGAGATAATTTCGCATCCCAGCCAAACCGAATAATACCCGCTTAGAATTGTGGTAGACAGTAATCCAGTAGAGTAAGCTGCATGACCTTTAGGCAAAGGAAATCATACTGGATGGATTAGACAGATTCATTTATTGTGATGAATCTTGCCGCTAATCCATCGCCAAGTTCTGCATGCAAAAAGCCGACCAGCAGCTGTTATCTGAATCAACACCAAGGTGCAGCCAGGATACCACCGCAGGTTGCCACTCTGAACGCTCATGATGACCCCAATTGAATGGAGAGGAGATGTCGTTCGCTCTAGAGCGATCGCGCTAATGCATTCAGGGATTCTGCAACTTCAACCAGCTTGCCGCAGTCAATGATCTCAGGGATATCTGATGATGTATGAGTCACGGTCCTCATCAGTTCGGGCATGCATTCGGACGTGAAGGATATGGAAGGTACCCGCTTCTGCACAAAGATCATATGATCTCCATTGAACCACTGATCTCCTTGAGCAAGACCATCGAAGCTCTGGAAGACATCCTCAGCTTTCTTTTTAATCTGCAGGGGACATTCATAGAAAGAGAAGGATGACCTTCCTCGCTCGAATCCAACATCATCGATGTTCACAGCCAGCAGAACACCAGGGAGTTCATCCCCATATCGCCTCAGGTAGTCCATCTGACCCCCCGCGCTGTAGTGATCTTCCCCATTAAATGCTGCAATTTCAATGCATCGACCCTCACGATAATCAGCGAGCATTTCAGCGAGAATTAGCAATACAATGGTGCCGGAAGCATTGTCCGAAGCGCCTGGAGAGTCTTCATATGCGTCTATATGGGCAGTGAAAACGATCTTTTCTGCTGCACTGCTGTTCAGCCTCGCAATGATATTTGTTGCACTCGCAGGCAGCCGGCTTGCATCAATCTTCAGTCGAACTGAATCACCCTGCCTCGCCGCGAGGGCATCTCCCACAGTATCCCGGCAGTAAGCATTTGGGATATCGAAATCACCATCCACAATCAATGGAAATGGGTATAACGCGCCCACCTGTTCTGGTTTTTTCTCTGTTGCAGTGATGATCCCGGCTGGCTTCCGCTTCTCCAAGAGGTCAATAATCTTCTTGTGATGTTCCGGATTGTAGAAGACAAAATTTTTTGGCATCAACTGTTCTGAGCATATTTCTCCCCTCATTAATAAGAGCTTATCCACGCAGTTGGTGTTTTCAAGCTGCTTAATTGTCGAAATGGATTTCAATTCAGCGAAGACATCACATCCCAGGGAATAAGGACTGCCATAGATATCAAATATTTTTTCACCGTGTGATAGTTCTGATCCGCGACAGGCGTAGTCTATGCACTCAAAAGGAGCAGCATCAATCTCATAGCCGAATGGGCGAATAGTATTAGCAAAGAAATCTGTTGCTTCCCTGTTTCCTGGAGAGCCCGTCCGTCTATTTGGTTTTACACTGCACAAGGTCTTCAGGTAAAACCGAGATATTGAGACGAAATGCTCATGATCCACGATCGGCTCCTTTAATAACTCATCAAATGTTTTGGCTACCGGGTAATAACGCTCAATTACGGTAGGAGACCAGCAAGATTCAAACTGCAAAGCTGGTTCGATTGCTATTGAGTGCCCGGCTGCAGGCATATATCCTGTGGGCTCAAGCAGCCTAACGAATCTGTTTCTGAGCAGCTTGCAGTGCCCGAAGCATAAGATGCTCAAAATCTGGATGCTGTGCTTGCTCAAGCTGGTGTAGTTTCACATGCCGGTGAATCTTCCCTTTTCCCTCCATCAGGCTTTTTGGGTCATCCAATACTGCACCATTCACAATTCCAAGTTTGACCCAATTACTTTGGGGAGCTATGATAAAAACCAGCTCTTTATAACCGCTCCCAAAACCAAACCCTATGTTATCTTCATCTTCTGAAACTACAGCGTCTGGGAAAATGCGCATTATCAATTCAAGGACCTGATCTGCGATCTCCAAGACTTCGGGTTGAAGTTCAGGAAATTTTATCTCAAGGTCAACAGTGTCCATCAAATTCCTTGAATGAAGCTAAGAGACTTCGAATTTCGCGGCACACAAAATCCATTTTAACACCATTCTCCAGCAGAGATTGTTTATCATCAAGTCGTCTGGATATATAATAAGGGAAGTTGCCATTCGATTTTTTGTAAAGTGATTTGAAAGAAAAGGAGTGGAGCCTTCTGATGCT
>DATKXE010000233.1:0-14566 GCA_035529195.1 Anaerolineales bacterium | reverse complement strand
ATCCCGGGGCGCAGCTTGAAGGTATAAACCAGACCGTCGTCGGATATCTCAGGCATGTCTACAGCCAAACCAGTCTGAAGGTCAGTCGTTCCCGGTGCCCACTTGAGCAAACCTTCGCCCGTGTTCTTGATCAGCTCCCAGTCATGTACGGAGTATGCGTCAGCCGGATCGAGGCTTGAGATTGCATCAGTGGTGCCGATGATGAGGGTAACCTTCTCCTCCACAGGGGGTTCGGTAGGTTCCGCGGCTTCCGTTGGTTCAGGTGGAGCTTCGGTCGGAGGGGGCGCTACCGTTGGCTCGGGTGGTGCTTCAGTCGCGACAACTTCCTCTGTCGGTGCTTCGGTCGCGGCCGGTGCACAGGCCGCAAGAATCATGCTGGCCATCACGAGCACTGCGAGCAAAGCAAAAAATTTCTTGGTTTTCATCTTTCTCTCCTCTTAAACATATGAAAAGTTTCGCGCATCAAATTTGACGTGCGATCGGGTATATTTTCCTCCACGTCACCTCCTTTAACACTGAATAATTAAATTTGTTGAGCTGCTAGTATTATACAATACTCTGGGGCACAGCTGCACATTCAGGTTACCAAAAGCAATGGCACCGTATTTTTCTTACTCTTAAGATTGACTGGAGGTTCATAAAAACCCCGATTAATATTATTAATGTACGCTGTTTGTCAACTTCTAATATGACAACTGACACTTTATGGGCGATATTAAGAGGGATATAATCTAATTAGGTTGATTAATGTAGTCCAAGGAGACCTCTTATGACTGAGAAAAACTGGCAGACTTTAAAGGTTCAATATTGCCACCATGCAGATGAAGAAGTCGGATTGGAAGCTGAGCTGGTATATCCTCCAGAAATCCTGCCAGACCAACCGCCGCGCATATTCGCCCATCGCTGTTCACATGGCCTGGCATGCAACCTGGATGGGCGCCCCAGCTGTATCTGGGCCGGTACTAATCCAGCCTATGATCCGTTCGCTGCGAAGGAATAATATTGCCCCTTTTCACCCTGGCGAAAAATTCCCTTTTCTCCTCACTGAAACTCGTTTTTCCACAAAAGTGATAAAGCATTCAATATAATAAAACCCGGCTTTATCAACAGCCGGGTTTTGTCATTCTTCGGCTGCGCTCAGGACAGGGCGGAAACATGCGCTGAATAGGGCAGGATTCCAATCCTGTCATCTTTGGCGGCTATAGAAAGCCGCCCTACTCACCGAACAAAGATAAAAAAATATTTCGATACTTAGAATCAACTCGAAAGGTCTTTAGATTGTCCTTATCTCAGGAGATCACGCCCAGTTGGCGACCCACGCTGGCAAAAGCGGCCAACCCCTGATCGAGGTCGGCTGATTCGTGAGCCGCAGAGATCATCACCCGTATCCGGGCTTTTCCGCGCGGCACGGTTGGGAAACCGATCGACATGCCAAATACACCTGCTCTGAAAAGCTCCCGGCTGAACTCCTGTGCAACAGATGCCTCGCCCAGCATCACAGGCGTAATCGGTGTAGTGCTTGCGCCAGTATCAAATCCTAAAATGCGTATCTCTTCCTTGAAATAGCGCGTATTTTCCCAGAGTTTATCGACCAGCTCCGTGGATTCCTCCAAGATATCTACTGCTGCCAGACAGGCTGCCACATCTGGAACCGTCATCGCGGAGGAAAACAGGAAAGGGCGTCCACGTTGACGAAGCCACTCGACGATCAATGGATCGCCGGAAACAATACCACCGACGACACCAAATGCTTTTGAAAGAGTTCCGATCTCAACATCAACCTTGCCATGCAGCCCGTAGTGGTCCACGATCCCACGCCCACCTCTTCCCAGCACACCTTCTCCATGGGCATCATCCACCATCAGGATGGCATCGAATCCCCGGGTTGCAGCGTAGATTTCATCCAGCGGGGCAACATCGCCATCCATACTGAAAACCCCGTCCGTAATCACCAACGCCCGCTCGAACTTGCTTCTTTCTTCGTTTAAAACACGTATTAGATCCTGCACATCACAATGCGCATAGCGGATAATTTGGGCACGTGAGAGTCGTGCGCCATCGATAATACTGGCGTGATTGAGCTCATCGGAGAAAATCACATCTCCCTTACCAACAAGAGCCGGGATGCAGCCGGTATTGGCGCTGAAACCAGATTGAAAGGTGATAGCAGCCTCAACGCCCTTAAAAGCAGCTAAACGTTCTTCCAGTTTTAAGTGCAAGTCCATGGTGCCCGCAATGCTGCGCACGGCGGCGGGGCCGACTCCATATTCAGCGGCTGCTTTACGCGCCGCTTCCACCATGCGCGGGTGGTTGGCCAATCCGAGGTAATTATTGGAGCAGAAATTTAAAACTCGCTGCCCATCAACTACCAACCAGGCTCCTTGAGGAGAACTCAACGTGCGAATCTGGTTGTACAAGCCGCTTTCTTTTAAATTTTTCAGTTCATCTTCGATCCATTGCAGTTTGGTTGACATCATTATCCCTTTCAATCCTCTTTCTTCTTACCCCTGCCGATAAAACGACCAAAAATATCAGATGCTGTGGGTGCTTCAACCCTTGTTGTCTCATCAGCAGCCCAATTCGCTACCCAGCGCCCGTTCAGCCATGCTTTTCTTCCCTCACGAGCCCGGTTCAGGCGTTCTTCTAGGAGTTTTTCCTCTTCATTAATGAGATCGTTGCGGATGGCGTTAATAGAAGCCATTGCACCATCCAACACCCGGATAACATTCTCCCGGTTGAGCATGGCAGCAGTAGTCAATGTCGATGGTTCAGTCGGGTACATTACCGGGGCTGTGACCTCTGCATAAGAACGTCCTGCGATTTTACGCCCCTCCAGCCATCCGGGCTGGTCAACCGTTGCATTTAACAGCGCCGCGGCCATCAGCTGGGGCAGAATGTGAGTTGCGGCCACCAAACCATCCATCTCCAATGGATCAGCAAAGAGCGGAGTCGCACCCAGGAGGCGGGTTAGATCTGCGGCGAGTTTGATTGCCTCTGAGGGGGTGCCTGGCGGCGAGACAATTCCTATCAATCCATCCCGGAACAGATCTGGGTGTGCTGCCTCAGCCCCAGAATCGATTTCATGCAGGTAAACAGGGTTGAGCACAGGCGTCAAACCGACATAATAGCGTTCATCTGGCAGCAGTTCCGCCGCCCAGGAAGCAACAATCTGTTTAACTGGTCCTGTATCCATGACGACTGCAGCCGGTTTGAGATCGTTGCGGATAAACCCCAAAGTTTCCTGAATTTGATCGATGGGTAGAGCCAGCAAGACCAAGTCCGCTTCTTCAACTGCAGAGATCAAGTTTATGGAGACCTTATCCAGGGCACCTAATTTCTCTGCATGACGGGCAGCGCGGAGCTCACGATCGTGACCCATGCGGTAGATCAGCTCGCTTTGTTCGGCCAGTGCAAGACCTACTGAAGTCCCAATTTGACCCAAACCAACAATTGTTATTTGGACAGCCATAACCTCACCTCAATTATTGTCATCAACAGATTGCAGCTTCCGTAAAAGGTTGTCTTCCACGGAGCTCGCTTCAGGAGGGATTTTCTCCTGGTGACGAGCGATCAATGATACGGCTAATGGTGATGCATCGCACTCTGCAGCCAGGTCTGCTCCCCAAGCAGGATGCTGTTCAGCAACAATGAATGCTCGTCGCCAACCCAAACCTTTCTCCGGGTGCTCAATTTTGAATGTTCCCCATTTCTGGACGCAGTCCTGGCAAATTGCCCTCACGATCACGATCATCACCCGCTCCCATAATCGCAAGGGGGCCTGTGTCTTCCCTGCATCGTGCAATAAGGCTGCTGTTAGCAGATCAGTATTATCTTCCCCCCGGTTTCGTAACTCATTAAGCACCACCAGGCTGTGGAATTGTTCGCTTTTCTGCATACGCTGGAATAGTTCAACCTGGACCGGCGACAGGATAGATGAGACCAGCTCCACATCCTGCTGTGAGGAGCGTGTGCTGATAGCCTGCCAAAATTGACGTGAGCGATACAAAAAGCGGGAGGAGTTCATCCAGTCAGTACAGACATCAATGCAGTTAACGGTGGACCGATGATAGACCCCAAGAGATTAAATCCGAGGAGAGGTCCGAGGAAGATGAGAGCCAGCAAGATCATCGGGCTATAAGGTCGAATATTATCCATGACTCTCTGACCTGATACTGGGAGTAAATAGTACAAAATTTTCTCCCCATCCAAGGGAGCCAGCGGGATCAAGTTAAACAACATCAGAAGTAGATTGATATAGACAAACTCCCAGAGCAGCTTATCCAGCGAAGGGAGGATCTGACCTGGTTCTAAAAAAGCTCCCATTTGCGAAACCAACCCCAACTGAAAAGGGATTGAAGCCAGCAGTGCCATCAAGAAGTTCGAAGCCGGGCCTGCCAAAGATACCCACATCATCGCGGCTGACGACCGGCGTGCCAGGGCATACGGATTTACCGGGACTGGTTTTGCCCATCCAAATCCAACCACGATCAACATTAAAGAGCCCATCGGATCGAGATGCGCCATGGGATTTAAGGTCAAGCGACCATTATTCCTGGGGGTCGGGTCACCAAACCTATCCGCGGTCCATGCATGGGCAAATTCATGGACCGCAAAAGCTGTCAACAAAACAAATATACGGGAGATTAACGTCGGTAAATTCAGATCAAACATTCAAATGGCCTTTTCGGCGATTATACCACCCCGTGATATAATGCCTCGCATGTTGCCACCCTTGGAATTAGGCGATGTCGCGCGCTTACGCAAGCCTCACCCATGCGGAGGATACGACTGGAAAATCGTCCGTTTGGGCGCTGATATCGGTCTGGAATGTGCGACTTGCGGCCGGCGAATTTTGCTCCCTCGGCGTACTTTAGCCCGTCGCTTGAAGACCATCTTACAGCAGACAGACGATGAACTGCAGGCGTAATCATCCCCTCGAAACTTCTCACATCTCACCCAGGAACTTTCCTCCGATGAAACAATTCCGCCTAATCAAGATTTTAGTTTTACTTATCATTGGCGTCAGTGCTTTGAGTCTAGCGGGATGCAATTTGCCATCCCGTGCGACGACAACACCAACCCTTAATGTCACCCAAGCCTATCAAACCGTAGAAGCCAGGCTTACCGAAGCGATCTCGCGAACTCCAAGCATCTCTCCCACACGACCAATCGTAACGAGCACCCCAGGTCAACCATCCCCTTCGCCCACTCAAGAAGTCCAGACTGTAACTCCAGAAAACACCCAACCATCTTCATCCTGCGATCAAGCGTTACCCGGAGTACCGATTGATGTAACCATCCCTGACGACACAATCCTGCGTCCTGGGGAAATATTCACCAAAACCTGGCGCTTGCAAAACGCCGGTAACTGTACCTGGAACAGCAATTATGCACTGGTCTGGTTCTCCGGCGAACAGCTTGATGCGACCAGCAACGTTCCCTTAAACGGCAGTACTGCTGCGGGGCAATCCGTTGACCTGTCGGTTGAAATGAAAGCCCCGGAAACTCCAGGAACCTACCAGGGCTGGTGGAAACTGCGCAATCCATCCGGAGCGATGTTCGGGATTGGACCCAACAGTGATGCCGGTTTTTGGGTAAGGATTATAGTGGAAGGCACACCCATCAGCAGCGGAACACCCACTGTCACGGAGACCAGCGGACCCACGCTCACACCAACAGTAGGGGTCCAAGTTAGCGGACCCGCAACCCTGCTGTTTGGAGACCTTTATGACCTGGATCGAAACGAGATCAATGACGGCGGCGAGGATCTCACCTATGAAGAAGTTGGCCTCACTCACAATCTGATCCCCTTTGATAACACAGTGATGGCCGTCTCAGGTCCCAACCAACCCAGCCTGACAACATGCCAGGGCTTGAATTTAAGCGCTGATCCGATCTCCGTGGACAACTTAACCGGAAATTTCATCTGCTACCGAACAAATATGTCCCTTCCGGGCTGGTTGTATATTAACACTCTGGACCCGGAGAATGGCAATTTGAACGTTGAGATTTACACCTGGTTGATACCATAAAACCTTTCGAACTATATTTTCTTCCGGCTCGATAAACCTGCAGATCAATTATTTAACGTGAGCACCCTATACCTTGTCGCCACCCCAATCGGAAATCTTGAAGACATCAGCCAGCGCGCGTTGGAAATCCTGCGCCAGGTAGATAGGATCGCAGCAGAAGACACCCGGCACACAGGCAAGCTGCTCAAGCACCATGACATTCAAACTTCGTTGATCAGCTTTCATGAGCACAGCAAGCAAAGCAAGCTTGTGCGCCTGATGGATCTTTTGGATCAAGGCGATCTAGCGCTGGTTTCAGATGCTGGCACACCAGTGGTCAGCGATCCAGGTTTCGAGTTGGTGCAGAAAGCACTCGCTGCCGGGCATCAAGTCAGCCCCATACCTGGTCCGAGCGCACCAATCAGCGCTTTAATCGCCTCCGGTCTGCCTGCAGAGAAGTTCCTCTTTTTGGGCTATTTACCGCGCAAATCGTCTGACCGGCGACGAGCTCTGAGCGAGGTTTCTTCCCTGCCATACACCCTTATTTTCTTCGAAACCCCTCACCGTCTGCAGGCGGCGATCAAGGATCTCCTGGAAGAGCTGGGCGAGCGGGAGATGGCAGTTGCGAGAGAAATCACCAAATTGCACGAGGAATTTTACCGAGGCCCGATCTCCGCAGCGCTGGCGCACTTCACGACCACTCCCCCCCGGGGTGAAATCACTCTTGTCGTGGCAGGATATACCGAGGAAAACCTAATCTGGTCTGAGGCACAGGTATTGTCAGCCATCAAAGATCGAAAATCTCAAGGGATTCCTCCAGCTCAGATCGCCAGCCAAATGGCATTGGAATCTAATTGGCCACGGCGGAAAATTTACCAACTAATCATAGAAATGGATTGAGGCCAACCAATGAATCTCGATGATACTTCCAAGTTTGCACAAATCGATACCCAGGATATGCAGTCACATATTGATGGACTGCCAAGCCAATTAGAATTCGCCTGGGAGCTGGGCTCACATCTTGCGCTTCCTGAATTGGAGGGTATCGAAAGGGTAATCGTAGCGGGAATGGGTGGTTCTGCCATCGGAGCTGACCTGGTGGGTGCGTATATTGCCCCTCAATGCCCGGTCCCGGTTTTACTGCACCGCAATTATTCCCTGCCAGCCTGGGCAACCGGCAGGAATACATTGGTGATCGCCTCATCTCACTCTGGTAATACCGAGGAAACCGTATCATCATTTGAAGCTGCACGCGAGAACAACTGCCAGATTCTCGCCCTCGCCACTGGGGGAAAATTAGCTGCTTTATGCCAAGCATCAGACAGCACCTTGTGGCAGTTCGAACACCAAGGACAGCCCCGGACAGCGGTTGGTTTCTCTGCAGGTCTTTTGCTGGCAGCATTTTCTCGACTAGGTCTGATTCCAAATCCAGAAGCGGCTATCAAGGAAACCATCTCAGCCATGCAAACCCAGCAAGAAAACTTAAGAGCAGATGTTCCAACCGCCCGTAATCTGGCTAAACGCCTGGCCGGGCAGATTTACGGTCGCTGGATCCTGGTGGTTGGCGCCGACATTTTAGAACCCGTCGCCAGGCGCTGGAAATCTCAGATCAATGAAATCTCCAAAGCCTGGGGACAGTTTGAAACCATCCCTGAAATCGATCATAATTCATTGGCTGGATTGGTTTTCCCTGAACAGGCCTTGCCCCAGATGATGGCCCTCTTTCTGCGCGCGCCAGCTTACCATTCACGCAACCTGCTGCGCAGCAATCTGACGAAAACAGCATTCATGGTCGAAGGTATAAACACAGATTTTATCGACGCCCAGGGAACAGACCCCTTAGCACAGCAGTGGACCGCACTGCATCTCGGTGATTACACTGCATTTTACCTGGCCATGGCTTACGGGATCGATCCCACTGCCATCCCTACCATTGAAATGTTTAAGACCCAAATCACGAGCAGTTCTTGAACATACCCCCAGGATTAAATAAAAATCATTACTAATATCCCCATTAAAATCCCCAGCACCATGCCAGCCAATATATCTGAGGGGTAGTGAACACCCAAAATAATCCGCGCCAGTCCCACCAGCGGTGCCCACAAAAGCATGGATATGCCTAACCAAATTGGTCCCATTCCCAAAGCCAGCACAGCCAGCATCGTGCTTCGGGCAGCGTGACCAGATGGAAATGAGTGGGGGTCAGTGCTGCGGTATATGCGCCCCCATTCACCCTGTGGTCTCTGTCGCCGGACGGTGAATTTGATCACCATTACAACCACTGCCGTGACACCAATCCCAATCAGCATCGCCACTGCCAGCTGCTTCCAGTAATCGTCACCAAACCACCAGAGTAAACCTAAGCCTACACCCCAGAACCAGGAATCACCGGAATGAGCCAGCACAATGGTCAAGGCGCGGATGAACCTGGGTTGATCTTTTATTTGAGATGACCCGGCAAAGCGTTTATCCAGGTCCTGGATACGCTGGAGCATAATTAATGAAATTAAGGGTATTTAGGCCTGCTGAACACCTGCCAGCTCAGCGCGCACGATTTCAAGCTGGTGGGGTTTGTCAACATCCATACCTAACTCAGCATAGGGGCTGATCACCGCTTTCCCGGTGATATCCATGCGCTCTGTCACTCGCTTTACGGCCCCAGCCAAGGTCAGCTGGCGCGAGAGCAATAAAATCAGATTCCCATATCCGAGCAGGGCTGCCTGCTTAAAAACATTTTTACGGGCTGCAACGATACGAGCCCACAATTCCTCATTGGCATTCACTGTGCTGGCGCGGATCATATTCAAATCACCCCCACACAGCTCAATATCTTTCAGGAGGGTGTACGATCGTTTTGATTCCGGAAAACGTTCTTCCATGACCTTGCGGGGGATGACCGTATAATAAATATCCAGATCGGTTGCCAAATTCTCGTTAACCATCCAATCAATCATCTTAGATTTAATCGTGGGGATGTCCGAAGAGACCGTTAACACCTGCCTGGCTTGAGGGTTGATCTCGACAACTTTTTCAATACCTCCCCGGACATTCTGGAGCAAGCCTCCTTGATCCGGAACATAGGTGATGGGTTTTGAGCACTCCAAACCAGCTTCCTCCGAGAGGCTGATCAGGACTACCTGATCAACAGTCTCTGCTCCGCTGATCGCATCCAGGACCCACTGGATCATGGGTTTGCCAGCCACATCCAGGAGAGCTTTAGGCTGACCCTGGGTGAATTCATATAAGGGGTCATCGGGTTGGGGAATTCCTCCCGCAATTACAATCGCATCCATATTAATTTAACTCCTGAAGTTGAGGTTCAAAACCCAGTTGGTCAAGCAATTCTTTTAGTTCCTCATTTTTTAATACGCGGCCCTTGCCTGAGATCGCAACCAGTGCTGCTTCCAGCATATTCGCTCCAAATGAACGCCCATCCATAACAGGACTGGTCGTGACCAGGTATTTAACACCCATCGAGCGGAATAAATCTACATCACTGGAGGTGGTCGTGTTTGTAGCAATAACCTTGCCTTCTAATTTTGTGGGCATATGGCGTTTTACATAGTGGCAATCTCCTGCTATGACTGTCGCCCATTGGTAATACTTCTCCCATTTTGGATCTCGCACTTCCTGCTTCTCGCCAGTGGGATATATCCATGCAAAGGGTAACCGCCCAGCAATCGGCATCATGATCGCTGCCAAAGTTTTCAAGCTGCTCACTGAACGAACGGGGAAAGGCAAGCCCAAGCCAAACATCAAATCCCCAAAAATGCATTCGTATCCGGCATCGACAAAAGACGTGGTCAATCCCCAGCGATCGGCACCCAAAGCAATGAACGCTTTGCGGTCTTGAACAAAATCGCCAATGTGTTCATCGATAAAAGGTGCCAGGCTGTTCTCGAGCGTGTTCTTAATCCCAGCCCCATCGACCAGGGGAGTTTTTTTGACGTATCGCACCATGGGTTGCACGGAATAAAGAGGATACCATTTTTTATCGACCAGCACCCCTAAATCAGCCCCTCCCACACCGAAGGCGTCTACTTCACCATCCAAATCTTTGTATAATTGGGCTGCCTTTTCCATATCTCCATCCGTGCCGATTCTTTCAATCCGCACTAGCTCCCCAAGCAGCTCAACCTCGACCGTCTTGTCACGTTTCGATGAACCTAAGCTAATACTCACAGCATGTTTCATGGCCAATTCTCCTCACGCAGATCAACTCTTTCTGGTATTTCATCACATGGATACGCGGTCAATATCTGGGGATGATTGTCTCGCGCTGCTCGTGATGCCCATCCTTGAGTATACACCGAACCGCTGGAATTTGAATAATTAAATGGCGCTGCAAACCTTTACTTTTGACCTGAGTTATAATGATCCAACCAGGATAGCATTCATCCATCTATACCAGGAGGCCTGAAAAGTGAATCTTCCGAAATACGCATATTTTAAAGGTGAAATCGTCCCCTACTCTCAAGCAAAAGTAGGCGTATTAACCCATGGGTTCAACTATGGTACCGCGGTTTTCGCGGGTTTGCGTGCTTATTGGAATGAAGAACAAGAACAGTTGTATATCTTCCGGCCAACTGACCACTTCCAACGATTGTTGAATTCGGCCAGAGTCATGTGTATGGATTTCGACCACAACCCGGAAAGCCTGACTCAGATCACCCTGGAGCTGCTGCGCAAGGAAGAGTATCGCCGCGATATATACATCCGCCCCCTAGCGTATAAAGAAGATGAGATTATCGGTGTCAGACTACACGATCTGGTAGACGAAATTTCGATCGCGGCCTTACCATTCGATAGTTACGTTGCTAACGACACTAATGCACATGTCACGTTCTCATCCTGGCGCAGGTTGGATGACAATATGATCCCAGCCCGAGGAAAGGTGAGTGGGGCCTACGCAAACTCAGCTTTGATCAAGACCGATGCTGTTAAATCTGGATTTGATGAGGCGCTGGTACTCACCCAGGATGGTCATGTTTCAGAAGGCAGTGCCATGAATGTTTTCATGGTTCGCAATGAAGCCCTGATTACTCCCTCCATCACGGAAAACATCCTGGAGGGGATCACCCGCAGGACAGCGATGGAACTCGCTCGTCAAGAGTTAGGTATCCAGATCATCGAACGTCCAATCGACCGGACTGAGATTTATATGAGCGATGAGCTCTTTATGACGGGCACCGCGGCACAAATTGTCGCCATCACCCAGGTCGATCACCGGCAAATTGGGACAGGTAAAATGGGACCGATCACGACCAGACTTAGGGAACTCTACCAGCTAGCAGTACGCGGAAAGTTAGCCAAATACAAGCATTGGAACATACCGGTCTACACATCCTAGAAGATCATGCCGAGGAAAAATCACCAGGATTTAAGAAACAGGCCAAACACTGGAAGCCATTTTTGGGAAGAGGATATCCAGGAGGATTGCAGTCTGCTCACCTCGCGTCCAACAATCTGCAAATGAATATTTAAGTTCTGACAGGCTCCGATAACCAAATACCAGCTGCAAGAAAGTTAATTCTGGGAATCCAGCATCTCCTGAATTCCGATCAGGCTGCGGCTTCCAATCTTCTACCGCAACCAAGCGACCCCCTTCAAGCACTAAACGCAAACCTGACCCATAGAAGGTTAGCTTGATTTCCCCGCTGTGTCCAATCATCGGTGAGGTTCTCAATCTCGCCTCCAGCTGCGGAACAATATGCTGGATAAATTTTTGGAGATCGGGTACCCGCAGGAACCAGGCATATGGATCTCTCACCTTAGGTAATTTGTCTGGGATCACATCATAAACAGGATGCTGGCTTCCTAACCAAAAACCGAACGTCTCGAGATCTCCCTCCTTGTCATATTCCGCCGGATATTCTTCTCCAACAGATGCCAGGTGGCGAATCACTGTTGGAGTTATTGAAGCCCAGGAGACTCCTGCTTTGATTTCGTAGCCTGTAACTGCCATCATTGCCCCCCAACGATAGGGAGGATGGCTAATATATCCCAAGGCACCATCGCTATTTGATTCGATGATTTTAATCACGGAGTGATTCACATTTTGAGGGCTTCTCCCGCTCAATTCATAGCGCCAGAGGTGCTCTGCTCTAACACAACTCACCAGATAACGCTCATTTGATTTTGAATATAACTCAACCAGAAAAGGTAAATCGGAGTCTGTCGCCAGGCGTAGTGAGAATGGTTCATCCCCTTCTAGTTTTGGAGTTTGCTGTATAAATCCAGATCGCCCACCCCCCAACTCCAATCCCATTTCATATCCAAATTGGCGATAATAATAAGGAATGCCTGTGATCCCCTGGACCAGCTCACCACGTTCAGCGCTCCATTCGTGGATCGTGTCAAATTGGGCTCGGACCAATCCGCGCTCCCGATATTCAGGATCCGTCCCTACCAATTCCGGCCGTCCCACTTTGAAATCAATCCCCGCATAGGACCAAGTTTGCGAGATTAATGCCAGGGTAGATACGATCTTCTTCGAATTTAAATCTTCAACAATTGTAAAATCTGCTGTGTTGAAAGTTGGATGGGGACGAATCATTAAATCATGTGTCCACTCGCTAATTCGTTGATCAGGTTGATCCGAATCCTCCTGCTTATGAATACGAGCATTAAATGCTGAAAGCTGTTCACTATCTGCATGAGTCGCCCTGCGTAATATCAACCCATTTCCAAGATCCTTGATTTGAGTTTTATTATGCCGATCACCAATAACCATAATTCGCCTCACTAAAATGGGGATTGTATTTGAAATGCGAATTGTATTTTATCGTAAAGGGAGAATTAAACCTTAGGAAATGGGCAAAATAACCGTAAAAGTTGTCCCTTCACCCACTTGGCTGTTGACGCGAATCTGTCCCCCATGTCGCGTTACAATTTGGTGGCATACGGATAGACCCAAGCCTGTACCGTGCCCCGGTTCCTTGGTTGTGTAGAATGGCTCAAAGATTCGTGAGATTTGATCCGCAGGAATACCTTCACCGCTGTCGGTGACGGAAACTTGAATTGATTGATCAACCTTGCAGGATTTGATGGAGATCACCCCAGGACCCTGGTCGATAGCATCGATGGCATTGATTAAAAGGTTAAGCCACACACCTTGCAGGTGATCCTGGCTTGCGTTTATGACTGGTAAATTGATGGCGGGATCAAATTGTAAGGAGATATATCGCGAACCTAATTCCGGCCCCATCAAGGCTAATGTGCGTTGGATGGTCTCATTAAGATCGGTCGGTGCGATCTGATAACGTTCTCGGCGTGCAAAATCGAGCAAATCACGTACCGATTGAGAAGCACGCTCACTGGCTTGAATGATCAGATCAACCATCTCGAGCTGTTCTGTAGCTTGTGCTGGCAAACTGCGCTGAATGAGTTGGGCATTTGCCAGAATAGCGGTCAGTGGGTTATTGATTTCATGAGCAACTCCAGCAGCCAGCTGACCAACAGCAGCCAGCTTTTCAGACTGAGCTAAAGAGGCTTGCAGATGCTGGCGTTCAGTGACGTCCTCTTCAAAAAGAAAAACTTGCGCGATTTGCCGCTCATTATCCCAAATTGGAAATGTGCTGATTTCGATCTCGACCCCGCTACCCCGCTCATATGATCGATGCTCAATTCTACGTGTTTTTTGAGCGTCCTGGAATGTTTCTGCCACCCGGCAACCCGGGCACGGCTCATTATGCTGGTAGAGTGCCGCGAAGCACTGTTCCCCGACCAGCTCTTGAGGTAAACGCCCAGCAAGGTCTGACCGGCTCATATTAATGGCGATCAGCTTGTAGCCTGGATCAACGATATAAAATGAGGCAGGGCTGCTATCAATAAAGGCTCGCAGTGTATTGCGTGAATTTATAAGCTGGCCTTGAAAAGTTTGCATCTCATGGATGGTTGCCTCTGCCCGGCGAGCAAGTCTGGATTGAGATAGATTATGAGCAAGTATCTTGCTGATAACCAGCAACAAATCAACGTCAAGCTTCTGATGCTCGCATCCCAACTCAATGGCTCCAATAGCGCTACCATCCACCACCAGAGGTAGATAATAAACCCAGCCTCCAGAGGTCACCGGCGATATGTGCGGTTTCCCACTGTGGATAGTTTCCATAACCGCCCCGCCCTCATCCACAGGTATCACCTGGCTTTTCCACTCACTTCCCTTGCAGCCGGTTTTCTTCATTACACAATGCATATTTGATTCATCGCATAAATACAGGGTTGCCGAGTCTGCTCCCATGATCCGTTTGGTCTCCCCCATGATCCAGGCCTGGACATCATCGATATCTGCATCCACGATAGCTAATTCCCCGAGGAAATTCGCTGCTTCTTGGATGCGGAGCGGTTCGGTTGAAATGGCCTGCGATTGGGAAATCAAAAAAGTTGAAGACATAGAATTTTTCAGGGACCAGTATGAGGAAGGTTACAGCTCACTCTAATGAGGGAATGTGTTCTACTGTGTAACCATAGCCAGGTACCGTGCGGATGAATTCAGGAGAACGCGGGTCTTTTTCGATCCTGTCCCGTAAGTTCTTGATATGAACCCGCACCAGATC
>DATKXE010000232.1:0-2804 GCA_035529195.1 Anaerolineales bacterium | reverse complement strand
TATTACCCAATACCGAACCAATAAAACCATCTTGCTCTAGCTCAACCAACCTATCCATTGGTAGAACAGTATTGAAATCCTGCTCTGCGGCTCGAATGTCATAGCCACCATGGCGAACCAGCAGGTTTTCTCTTGCTGAGTCAGTCGGAATCATTGAAAGGACGGGCTCGGATTTGATAAAATCCGAGATGCGCGCCTGCGCAGTGCCCTGATCCATTCCTTTTACTCCAAATGGCTCTGGATCTTCACCTTCGACATAGTGCCCGCTGGTTGTCAACAGCCCAATGCTTGATTCTGAAAGCGGTTTTCCCAGGGGAGAAAATGGCGATTCATCGTACTCCCAGATTGGTTTCCCCGTGTAGGCTTTGACCTGCCAGTTATAAAAATGCTCGACCACCGGATCGAGATTGCCATCATTACTGGCATCACCAATTTTCCACAGCAGTTCCCGGAAAAATCCCCCACTTTCTTCGATTGAGAGTGATTTTAGAAATTTGAAGTTCATATCTGTTCTCGAACCATACGAGAACGAGTTCTTGAATTCTTCGAATGTTTCTATTGGTAAGTTATCGGTCATGATGGTGCTCCAGAGGAGAGTGTTTGCGCAATTGAATATGGGGCATTATATCTGCATCCCGGCGATTATCCAGATATTATGGTGGACCGCATCATTCGGTCAGTCATTACATTTACTCAGTTTTCTTCCTTCTCTTCAGTTCAAGAATGTTCATCGCAGCCTCACCCAATCAGCTTATAATTCACTATCTCTTTCAAGGAAAAGATAATGAAATACGGCCTTCATCTATTTGCTACTGAAACTTCCATCCAACCAGCAGAGTTTGCCAAGGCTGCTGAAAAACGGGGATTCGAATCAGTATGGTTTTCTGAGCATACCCATATCCCGGTAAACTTTCTTAACGCAGAAGAAGGAGAACGTAAATTGCCAGATTATTACTGGCAAACCTACGATCCTTTCATCGCTTCCACTTTGGCAGCTTGCGCAACTGAGAAGATTAAGATCGGCACCGGTGTTTCGCTGGTCCTTGAACACGATCCAATTACCCTTGCTAAGACGGTTGCTACGGTGGATCAGATATCCTATGGTCGCTTCATCTTTGGAGTTGGTCCAGGATGGTTGGCAGAGGAAATGGAAAACCATGGAGTAAAGTACCCAACCCGTTACAAGCGGATTGTTGAGTATGTGTCTGCTATGAAATTGATCTGGTCCGAAAGTGAACCTGAATTTCACGGCACTTATGTAAGTTTCAGCCCCATTAAGTCATTTCCAAAACCACTTCAGTCGCCCTGGCCTCCAATTATTGGTGGCGGTGGTACAGGGTCGAAGACCCTTGATTTCGTTGCCAATCATTGTGATGGTTGGATGCCGATCCTTGGTTATCCTGAATGGTCGGAGATAAAACAAGGCATCTCACAGATTAAATCCGGAGCATTTCCATCCGACCGGGCTCCCGGATCAATCGCTTTCTCCATCTTTTGCTGGTCACCCCCCGATCAAGCCACCAACGAAGACATGCAGAAACAAGGAGTCAGTAAGATTGTCATCTCACTCGAGGGAAAAACTCGAGATGAAGCTATGCCCCTGCTAGATGAATATGCGAAATTAATAAAATAATTGGATTACTCATCCAGCGAATTAATCACACTTTCGCAGGATTAACAATGAACAGCGCCAACGAAAAACTTCCCCATTGGGACCTGAGCAACGTATATCCAGGTTTAGACTCACTAGAATATGAAGCCTCCTATCAAGATGTTATCGCATTGATTGATGAACTCGAATTTTATCTTGAGCAAAACAAAATCAACCGCACCAATGGCATGAGCAGAACTTCTGATCTGAATCTGGTAAGTGACCAAATTACAGAGCTGATAAATCAGTTGACCAAGGCGTTTACTTTGGTTTACACGCTGAATAATTACGTTTCTTCCTTCACGACAACCAATTCCTATGATACCCAGGCGATGCGTAAGTACTCCCAGGTTCAGACTCAAATCGTGCGTGTTCTTCAAGCGGAAAAGGTTATTGCTGGTTGGCTCGGTGGACTTGGCATCCAGCTGGATGAGATCATCACAACCAATCCAACTGCTGAAACGCATGCTTTTTACCTGCAAGAATCTGCACAACAGAGCCAATATTTGATGAGCGATTCTGAAGAAGATTTGGCAAATCAGTTGTCGCTCAGTGGTATACGCGCTTGGGGTAAATTACAGGGTACTATCACCTCCCAATTATCGATCGAGTTTGAATTCGATGGTGAGGTGAAACCTTACCCCCTACCTGCCTTGCAAAATATTCGTCGTTATAATCCAAATCCCGAAATCCGGCAGCGAGCATTTCAGGCTGAGATTGAGGCGCTGGAAAGCGTCAGAGAACCATTGACCGCTTGCATGAATGGGGTTGCAGGTTCGAATAATGTGCTCAACAAAAAAAGAAATCGGGAAGATGCCCTGCAACCCTCACTGGACACGGCACGCATCGATCGTGCAACTCTTGAAGCCATGCTCAGCGCCATGCAATTATCTTTCCCCGCTTTTCGCAGCTATTTGCATTCCAAAGCCAGGCGATTCGGAAAGCAATCACTCCCTTGGTGGGATTTATTCGCACCGATTGGTCAGAATAATCGCAAATTTAACTGGTCGCAAGCCCAAGATTTCGTTCTCGATAATTTCAATACCTTCTCGCCAGACCTGGCCTCTTTTGCCAAACAAGCCTTCGATCGAAATTGGATCGATGCAGAACCTCGGGATGGCAAGCGCGGCGGTGCATTCTGCATGCGCATCGC
>DATKXE010000231.1:0-4710 GCA_035529195.1 Anaerolineales bacterium | reverse complement strand
CCGCGGTGGTTCTGCTGGCACCTTACCAGGCAGTTGGCATTACCTGGTGGATAGAAGGAATCAGTCCCTTCGATTATGGCTTTGACTGGGCTGATGCCTGGACCCCGGAGATCGTTGAAAAGCTGGAATTGCGTATCCGCCAGGGTCCACCGAAGCTGATTTGATATAAGATTTTTGAATTGGATTTTCAGTTACCTGGATTCGAATGTATGGATCCTGATTGAGATGTGGGCATGGAGCCAGAAGCAAACGACATCGTTATAACCTATTTACAGATGATGGACCAGCAGCGGGAGCAGTTATTTGCCGATCTGGATGGGCTCAGTGAGGATGCGCTATGGCAGCCCCCTGCTGTAAAGGAGTGGTCGGTCGGAGAGAATCTAGATCACCTGCGTGTGATTAACTCAAGCAACCTGACTTTGTATAAAATCACCTGGGTACTGCTGCTGCCTCTGGCAAAATTACGCTATGACAAACCATACCAGGTGGATATCGACAATGTTTACAAAAGACCTGGATTTCCACTCAATACAGGTTGGATGTGGTCTCCAAAGCGCACACCCGATAAACCGACTTCACTCGATGCTTTGAAATCCAACCTGACCAAAACACACCAAAAAGCGCGTAAATTCTATACAGGAAAGGACCCGGATTACCTAGGTCATGTCAGTATGTATGATCCCGCAATTGGTTGGTTGAACTTGATCCAAGCCCTGAGAGTTGGTTTTTATCATGATGAGCTGCATGTGGAACAAATCCAAGATGTGCTCCAGAGGCTGGGAAATCAAGAAACTTTTCAGTCTGAATAGGGAACTACCTCTCGAGTTGTGAAGTCCTTATAGGGGATAATAAATGAGTTGATCCAACCTCAACAGAATTTGGATGCTTTACCCAATCACTGATTAAGATTGGTGGGGTCTCAGAATGTAAAGACTGGATAGAACTGATGCGGGGGCTATCCTGGGATTGAAATTCGACTTTATTAAAACAATAATCCGAATGGCGTATCCAAGACTTGATGTTTTTGGCATATAAGCCGATTGCTGAGTATAATGGCAAATTAAGTTTCCAAGAGAAATTATATTTTTTCCCCTCTATCGACGAGATTCATGGAACTGGAAACCCGTTGGACACGTCATAGTTGATAGATGTAAAGGATATTTAGAGTTAGGAGATGTATACATGCTAGAACTAAATGGCATCATCGCATTAGCGGCTGGGCTGCTGCTGCTGTTTTTTGGAAAACGGCTGCTCTGGTTGGCTGCTGCGCTGGTCGCATTCCTGTTTGGCTTGCAGCTGTTTGGGAATTTGTTGGGGCCAGGTTTGTCTCTTGTCCTGGCGGTTATTTTAGGGATCGTCTTCGCCTGGTTGGCGATAAAATTCATTAGACTAGCTGCTTATTTCATTGCTTTCCTGGCAGGTGCGATCTCGCTGCCCTACCTGATGGGCATCTTTGGGGTTGATATGAGCTGGCTCTTCCTGGTTCTGATCGGTGGTGCTATTGGATTGATTTTGATCGCAGTAGCCTTCGATTGGGGTCTAATCCTGATCACAACCTGGGCCGGGGCTAGTGCCATTACCTTTGGTCTTCAGCAGTGGTTAACCTTGGATGGCACCTTTGGGACGGTGATCTTCCTGGTATTAATGGTGGTGGGTGTTTTCTGGCAAGCTTCTAAGCGGCGGAAAGTTTGATTTCCGCCGGTAAGATCGGCGAAAAAAGGTTGGAGGAATTTGAGGATGAGTGAATTGATAGCCTTTATCTATGAGAGTGAGACCGGTGCCAAGGCGCTGGAGACTGAGCTGATTGCTGCTCAAAAGATGCAAGATTTCCAGGTGAGCGATGCCGCGCTGGTTGTGCGGCTGGAAGATGGCAGACCGGTGTTCAGCCATGCCGCAGATCTGGTTGGCCGCGGCAGCATGGGTGGTATCTTCTGGGGATTTATCCTGGCCCTGGTGTTTTGGACCAAGTGGTGGGGTTTGTCGGTTGGGGGTGCGTTGGGTGATTTAAGACTAGATGATGAGTTTGTGAAAGATGTTGGTGATAGTGTCGGCAAAGGTCACTCGGCTATGCTAGCAATAGTGGATGATGATATGGTTGACGCGCTGCTCAAGGCAGCTCAGGGCAGCAGTCCAAAGGTTATCCGCTCCACTTTTTCCCCGGCAGATGAGCAGGTTTTGCAGGCCATATTTCTGGCAGCACGGGAAAACGAGTAGGAAAGAATTTGGAGCATCCATATGCAACACTCATACGGCGAGGTCAACTCCTCGCCGTTTTTTATTTATTGATATTTTAGAATTATTTTCAATCAACATCATTGACGCAGACTGGAGATGATGGCAGAATCGAGTTTGCTGATTAATCCGTCCTGCGTTTTGGAGGTTTACTGCTTGTCCAGGGTGGAGATATCCCCAAAACCAGGGAGGATTGGTGTATATTCAAGTATTTCAAAAGCAGCTATTAAACCGATTTGAACCGCATTCCCTCCTGGGACAGGGTTGCCAGCTGGTTATATGCGGCGGGGTTCGAGCAACTGGAGCTGGTCGAGGTAGAAAGAATCAATGAAACTTGACAAGGCTGGGATATTTATGAAAATCTTTTCCTGCGAAAAAATGCCTGTTCCCAGCTGGCGTTGATCGGCGATATTGCATACCAGAATGGTTTATAGAAGATCGAATCTGTTTTGAAGCTTGCGGATCCTAAACGGGCTCGAGGTTGAATTTAAATCCGAGATCTCGATCAAGATGCTTGCTGGAGTTAAGAAAAATTGGTCTTTTGCACTTCTGAGAAACCTTTTAGCAAATAAATCTACCTGGAAGGTAATCCACATGTCTGCAGAATCAATGCTCAATATCGCCAGGTGGTACGATCCGATTTTTGAAGGTGTCCTGGGGGGATTGCGTTCAATGGCTGCCAGAGTCGTGCCTCCGGCAGAAGGAATGAGAGTATTGGATATCGGCTGTGGTACTGGTGCACAGCTGGCCATTTACCAGGCAGGGGGGTGTCAGGTATTCGGAATCGATTTATCACAGCCCATGTTGAGGGTTGCCAGATCCAATTTGGATCATCCGGCAGTACTAACCATCGCAGATGCTCTCAGGATACCCTATCCCGACCGGACTTTCGATCTGGTGATTTCTTCGCTTTTTTTGCACCAAATAAATCCGGGCATGAGGTCCGCAGTGCTGAATGAGGCTGTGCGTGTTCTTCAGCCCGAAGGTCAAATCTTGTTGATCGATTTCCATTTCCAAAACAAGCGATCGATCAAAGGGAAGCTCACGCATGCTTTCATTTCTATGATCGAATTCTTTGCCGGGTGGGAGCATTTCAGCAATTCACGAGATTTTCTTGCTCAAGGTGGAATTCCTCCTTTAGCAGCGGATCACGGACTGCAAAATCGAAAAACAATTGTGGTAGGAAATGGAAACCTGGGGGTTTATTTACTTCGTCTGGCCTGAGCTGAGAGCAGAAGTTGGCTAAATTCAATGACGGGAAGAATCAGCTTTTACAAGAGAGCACCACCAAAGCCATATCATCTTGATCTGGCGCTTCCTGGGTGAAATTGTTGACTGCTACCAAGATATTATTCAGAATCTCAGCTGCAGATCGCTGTCGATAATTGCGGACTGAGTCTTGAAGTCTGGTTTCGCTAAAAAAGAACCATCCTGGTTATGGGCTTCGGTATACTTGATCAGGACATCTCCCGGTGAAAATTTCAGTATTTTTTGCTGCCAGGTAGCATCCTCAGAGACACCCAATGCCATACCCGTACGCGGCAATTTATCCAGTGGTTTACCCTTTTGATTGCTGAGCAGGATGGGAGGATTGTGTCCAGCATTAACGTAGCGCAGACGCCCCGAATGGGGTTCCAGGATGCCATAAAATGCGGTCAGAAATAAACCACCGCGCATGTCGGTGAAGATTCGTTCATTGACCGAGCTGAGCGCTAATGCAGGTAGTGTTGGGAAACGGACAGCATACGTGCGGATCAAAGAACTGCACATCGCCATGAACACGGCTGCACCGAGACTTTTATCGGTTACATCTGCGATCAAGATGCCCCACTTGTCATTAGCCAATGGGATGAAATCATAGAAATCCCCTGAAGTCTCTCGGGCTGGCAGCAGCTGTGTTGCCAGGTCCCATCCATCTAATTCGGGAGGATTCTCTGGCAGAATGCGCGATTGCAGCTTGCCTGCCATCTCCAGTTCATCGCTGGCTCGTTTTCCTTCTGACCTCGTGGTATCTATCGTCCCCTGGTCCAATGCTGAAGCGAGGATAGCACCTAACGCATTGGTAGACTCGGTGAGATCATCGATATCCGGGGAGATGGTTTCAGAGAGCAAACTAATGCCTCCGATTGGTTCGCCATGATCTTTGCCCTGGATAGGTTTCAGGAGCAGGATTTACCCCCAAGTCTGCTTCCCACCCCATGGGAATTCTTCTCCATGGAAGAATATTTTCATTTCGCCAGCTGCACGCAACCATGCCCATCTCAGCTCCGGGATGGGTGCCTGGAGTTGGGCCGGGTAAGTATACAGATCCTGATCTGGAAATATTTGCACCTGGATTTGGAAATTTGGGAAGAGTTTGGGGAGCCGTTTGTTAAGCGACTCGCTCAACAGGGCGGTAGAGATTTGCTGTTCATCGATCTCTTGCTGCAGCATTGACAGCTGTTCAGAGATGTGTAGGGTCTGCCGTGCTTCCTGCGC
>DATKXE010000230.1:0-13679 GCA_035529195.1 Anaerolineales bacterium | reverse complement strand
GACGTTGTTGTGGAGATAGCCAAAAAGAAAGGTCTTAACATGGTCCACGTTGATGCTGAGACATTGCCATTCCCTGACAATACGTTTGATGTTGTTACTCTAATGGAGACTCTTGAGCATTTCCACGAACCTATTAAGTATCTAAAAGAAATAAGTCGAGTTCTTAAGCCAGGAGGTTACATTCTTGGCACTTGTCCTCATGCGAACCTTGAAAGGTACGTCCATGAAGATTCCAGGCTTCATCACCAATATTACACGGAAGAAAGTCTTTATAAGGATTTAAAAGAGGCATTTGGAGATGTTCATATTAAGTCATTAACAGGCGGTCAGTACAGCCTTGGATTTATCAATAGCCATTTAGCAAGCGAACCATGCGAGCTTTTATTTAAAGCAGGTAAGGGTAAATGTGAACCATGGGAATCAATCATTCAAAATACCAACGATACTAGAGTTTGGTGGGGATTCACTCAGTTGGCCGGAGTTGTTTACTACCGTATGAGAGGATATGCAGAGAAGATGGGAATACATGGGATAGAATCCGGGTTCGAGATGTTCCCTTATAACGGGAGCGAGTCACAGATGAAATGGCAGGAAAGGCTCCATTCTGGAATCTTACAGAACGAGCTTGAATCAATCTTAAAGGTTTCAGATATTTCTATTTGGCAGGTAATGTCCTCCAAATGGGGTGTTGCGTTCCTTCAATGTGCCAAGGATTTAATAGGGAAGCCGATTGTCACAGAGGTGGATGACTGGTTGTTTGACCTTCCGTCTTACAACATAGCATCTCACCCATTTAAGCCGAATTCAGACATGGAGAGGATGGCCTATATGCAATTGGAGCTTTCCGATGCCATTATTTGTTCGACTCAGTACATTAAAGACGGGCTAAAGAAATTCTTCCCTAACAAGCCGATGTATGTGGTCAGAAATTCCATCGACTTCGCTCTTTGGGAAAACACAGAGATTAAAGCACCAGATATGTATCCAAAGGAAGAGGGCGTGATCCGGATAGGTTACACAGGGTGTGCTAATCACAACGGAGACCTAGAGTTGATTCGGCGGCCATTGAGGAAGATTGTCGAGAAGCACCCTCAGGTCGAGTTCATGTGTTACCAGGAGTTTGATGCCCTGAAAGGACTCCCACGGGCTAAATACACGAACAAATGGGTAACGATTGACAGGTATCCAGATGAGATAAGGCGTTGGAACCTTGATATCGGGATTGCCCCGTTGAGGGACAATGACTTTAATCGGTCCAAGTCTAACCTTCGGTGGCTTGAGTACTCAGCAATGAAAATCCCAACGATTGCGAGTGATGTTTACCCGTTCACCAACAGCATATCGCATACAAACAACGGGATATTGGTCAAGAATTCAGATTTAGATTGGTTTGAAGCCTTGGAAGAGTTGGTTTTAAATCAGAAGAAAAGGCTAAAAATAGGCGAGAAATCCTATCAAACCGTAAAGAACAAATTCAACATGGATAAGGTGTCTGGGGAGTACGCCGCTATCCTGAAGGAGATAAAATGCAACGGAGTGACATCGAAACAGAAATTGGCAGACTCCTCGGAGATCCAAACCATGACCGTTGGAGCGTCACAGCCCTAAGGGATCGCACTCAGGAGGCCCAGATAGCTGTTCAGGCCCTTACAAATGCGATTAGGACGGTTGAGACCCTAACACCTACGGCAGAGACCCAGGAAGTTGACATAAACGATAATACCATCGACATCATTAGGGCCACCATAACGGATTCAGATGGTGACATTTTAGCTTTAGAGGGCAGAAGCCGAAGTGACCTTGATTTTTACGTCCCCAACTGGGAAAACCAGGATTCTGGGAAACCTACCCATTTTTTCTACGATGCCTCCAACAATCAGTTGGTTTTGTACCCCAAACCTTCCGCAGATTACGCCATTGCCGATGCCCTAAAGGTCTGGGAGGTCAGGATTCCAGAAGAATTGACAGGCGATACAGACGAACCATTCGATAATAATGCCGCAATGCAAGCCTACGCCAATTCCATTGTTCACTGGGTAGTAGCTCAATGTTGGATGGATGACGGAACCCCTGAGGCCCTTGGAAAGTCTAGATTCCATAAGTCTGGATCTATTGAGAACCCAGGAGAGTTTGAAAAATACATACGATTAATCAATGCGAAATTCAATGCTCCGTCAGTTATTCCTGCCAGGATTAAGTGGTATCCGCAAGGTGGGCGGGTAGGTGGGCGGAGAGTAAGTAAATCGAATCCGTTTGGAGGATACTGAGTTGATTAAAAGATTATTAACGCTAGGATGCCTTCTAGGGGCTCTAATATGCCCCACAATGGACGTTTTTGGCCAGGACGTATCCCAGTACCCTTTAATGCCATTCGGGACGCTTAATGACTCGGATAACCCCCTTGTATTGCAGGGGAACATGGCCCAGGACCTTCTTAATGTCGATATTAGCCCAGGCGGGTTGTCGATTATTAAGCGAGAAGGGTATTCGTTACAGCACGATTTAACCATTACGACTTCACCCGTTCATGGTATTTATAATTTCTTTGATTCCAATGGTAATGAGGTACAGCTTTATTTTAACGATGGATATGTGTCCGCTTCCGTTGGAGGTACCTATCCCGATGTCCTTTTATCCACTCAAACCCTGGATGCCACATGGCAATGCACCGATGGGGAAGGATACGCATATTGCGTTACCAATGGAAGGAATGGATTATTAAAGACAAACGGGGTCTCTTACAGTTGGATTATTCCGGTTGCTACCGGGACGATGGTAACAATGAGCCAGACAAGAATGGCCATGGCCGGATTCTCTGATTATCCAAATCGTGTCGATTTTTCTGGATCTGTTGACTTTACGGATTGGGTATTGGGAACGGAAGATTATGATCCAATCAATTTTACGATTGTGGCCCCAGGTGCCAAGATAACGCATTTGACTTATGCTTTCGGTAAGTTTATATGGTTTAAGGAAAATTCTTTTGGATTTATCTTGGAAGGTGATACTTTAGACGATTGGATGATTCGGACAATATCTCCGAATGTCGGGACGGTGGATAATACGTCTGTTTACTACAACGGGATTCTTTATTTTAGAGGTAACGACAGTCATATTTATGCTTATGATGGGTCTAATCTCACAGTCACATCTAAAGATATTTCTACACTGGTTGATTCGGCTCAATCTAAACTTTCAAATTCGTGGTCCCAATCGAGTTATTCAGATTTCACGACTGGTTCATCCATCACCGCATCTGGTTATTTAACGGTATCACAGACGGAAAACTCAATATTTTTAACCACTGGAACACCACCTACATCATTAGTTGATACTTCTGAAGCTGATTTTAGTTCTGGGACAGTTTCAAATACAACCACCACAGTTGTACCTGGGTCTGTATTATTAGAATTTATTTCAGATTCAACGAATAGGCTTGATTATTCGGCTTCAACGTCTGCTGCGAATGCCTATTGTTTAGCAAGCCCGGATTTTGGAATTTCTCAGCAATTTATAGCAACACATACTTTCCATATTTCATCAATTACAATAGGTGTTGATAAAGTTGATGCTGGAGGTATTGGTGATTGGAAAATACAGTTGAGGGATGACAATTCAAATACACCCGGTATATTATTACAAGAAATTGATTTGTTGGCAACAGATATTCCAGCAGGTGCGAGTTTGTATTCAACTAATTTTGCAACAACAACAAAAATATCGTCTGGAACGGCATATTGGATTTCGTTGGTTTTCGACCAAGGTAGTGGGAGTTGTAGTTTGGTTGGGCCAACAACTAGAATAGCATGGGATCAACTTGATGTAGCAGGGCCTTTTGATACCTATTCAACACAAACACCGGCATTAATAAATACAAATAAAAGGCATTTTCTTGAGGTTTATGGTATCGGATATTCGACATCCGGTTTTTTTACATCTCGCCCACATAATGTTGATTTATCAACAGATACATGGTTATGGTCCTGGGGTATACTTGAATCAACAGAGGTTTTGAATTCACAATCAATAACTTATGAAACTCAAACAGCAACATCATCAACTGGTGTATGGGAATCTTTAGTTTCTGTATCTGGTGGAATTCCAATATCAAGTGTTAAGGAATATATTAGGTATAGGGCAAATTTGTTAACAACAGATTCGTCTACATCTCCAATAATAAATGATGTAACGATAAATATGGGAGACAAAGTTAGACCAGAAGGAATTTATTATTCTCCTGTCCATGATACTCAAAATGTAACCTCCTGGGATTCATTTTCATCTGATTATTCCTTAAATAATGGGACGATTGATTTTTATGTTCGTGCGTCAACAGGTGAATTTTCCGTAAATTCAACAACCCCAACCTGGACAAGTGTTTCAAACGGAGATATTCCTTCGATATCAACTGGGATTTATTACCAAAACAGAGCAGATTTCTCTGTTACCCATTCAACACAGGAGCCGATATTGAATAGTTTCACTCAAAATTGGTTTGAAGGAGCAGCAGATGATAAAAGTTATGCTATTTATTTTGATGATGGGATTTGGTGGTCAATTACTGCGGGAGATGGGGCCACATATAATAACAAGGTTCTTCGTCTGGATCTTCAAAACAATGGATTTACTGTTTACGATATCCCTGCTAATGGGTATCTCGTAAGGGCTCAAAATCTTTATTTCGGAAGTTCTGTTTACGGGAAGATTTACAAATTTGGTGACGTAGATAGCGACGACGGGTCCGATATCGAAGCCTATTGGAAATCGAAGGATTATTCAGCCGGGTTGCCATTTCAAGATAAAGAATTGGTCAACGTATCTCTAGCGGCTGATAGCGTTGAGAATTCTACTGTTACTGTGTCTTACCAAGTTGGTTCAACTGAATCTTCATACAATGTGCCATTGGAGGCACCTGGCGAAGAATCAACGAAATACAATAAGAATATTCCGTCTGGTACTTATGGCCAGATAATGAATTTCAAGATTGGCAACGATGCCTCTGATCAGCCATTTGAGATATTCGGGTTCCAAATTGGCATTCGGGCTAAACCATGGAGGCCAACCCCGTGAAGAAATTACTATTTCTTTTGATCTTTTATCCGGTAATTGGGTTGTGCGAGGGACCGATATATCAGCACAAAGATCCATTTGTCCAGTTGGAGATTGAGAACATTTACAAAGATATTCGATCCGGGATAAATAGATATCTATCTCAATCCAGTGTTACATCTACCTATTTAATGAATTCGAGTGCAACGGCAACTTATATTCCATATATCGGAGCAAATACAGACATTAATCTCGGAGAGAATGATTTAACGATTGCCGGGACTGTTACACAAACAGCACAACCATCATTTTTGGCTATAAGTACAACCACCCAATCGGATGTTACCGGAGATTCTACTGAGGCAGTTGTTGTTTTTGGAACCAAGGTTTATGATTTAGGAGACGATTTTTCAACACAAGTTTTTACGGCACCTGTTGGAGGGAAGTATTGGTTTGGATGCCAGGTAAGACTTGATGACCTTTTGAATTCTGGTGCCGCCGCCTTGACTTTAAAATTGAACACAGCAAACCGGGATTATTGGTCTTACTTTGTGGATGTTGGATTTGGGTCAGACAGAGAAACGTTTGCCATCTCTGCGGTAGCTGACATGGACGCAAACGATACTGCCCATTGCAGCGTTAAGGCAGATTCAGGGACTAAAACCGTAGAGATTGATGGGAACGGAAGTGTAATGGTTACTTATTTTTCAGGATCTTTAATTAATTGAGGTGAATATGAGAAAGTTAATTTTTGTTTTGTTTTTGATTCCTTCGGTATCCTTTTGTGAGACGATAACCGTCACCCATTCGGATGGTAGGTCCGCTATTATTGATGATTCGGAAATCAAGATAGTTGAGAATGATGTGATTGACGCATTTGAGTGGCTAGAGGGTGCCTGGAATGGGAAAGTAAGTAGTTGCGAGAGCAGGATAATTGACCAAGAGGTAATAAAGTCGATTGAGAATGGAGAACAAATCCCAATTTTAAAAGAAGATATTGTTCAAAAATATTTTGACCGTCCTGGGTATAAGAACAGGAAAGACAAGGAAAAGGAGAAATAAGATGGCTGAAATTAACGAAGATGCGATTTTACAGAAAATAGATGAAAGTGGTGGTATCGGTTCTTACGGTGAGGGAAGAATCGGAACGGGCATCCAAGAAATGCAAAAACTTGCCGGGATGGTTCAAAGTGGTGATATTGATTATGAACAATATGCCAACATTTCTCAAAAGGTAGTCCCAAAGATAAACCAGATTATTGGGAGTCTTTACAGTGGCGGTTCTGCCTCTGCATCGGCGGCCCAGAATGTAGGTGCCCAGGATTTTCTTGATAACTTTTACACTGAATTCCTAGCCAACAGGGACGCAAAGCAAATGATGGGTCGATACCTAGAGCCAGAAGAGTTGGCTATGGCTCAGTCAGCCTATTCGGGTCCAAATGGTGAGACAACCGGAAGGGCATTTGTGGCTAATGTATCAGAACGCTACAAAGCCTCCCCTGAGTACCTTAAAGGACAATCTGGCGAATATGGAGGCCAGGTAAGCCAAATGTTCCAGTCATTGATTGGGAGGGATGCAACCCCTGACGAGATTGAGCATTTTGGTTCTATGCTTGCCAGTGGCAACACGGATGCCTTCGAGTTAAGTAATTTTATGAAGCAAACCCCGGAATACATAGAAAGGCAGGACCAATTATTCCGTGAGGGTGTAGCTACCGAGATGGAACCCCAGGAAAGGAAATTGTTAGAGAGAGGCCGTGAGGATACCTTGAGGCGTTACGCTAAGGCAGGGACGCAACACTCCCCTGCATTGGATTTCGCTATCACTAAAATGATGGGCGACCTGGCAGATAAAAGATCCAGTTATTTGACTGGATTAAAGGTCGATCAATACGGAGGCCAAAAAGATGCAGCCCGTCAGGATTACATGACCTCTTTAAACAAGTATTTAAGTGATCTTGATTACGAGAAGAATTTGAGAAATCAAAATTTGAATGCGTTGACCCAAAGGGGATGGAATGCACAGGACTATATGACGCAATCCCGTGATTATCAGAATTGGCTTAATTCTCAGGGTGGTACACAAAAAACTGGTCTTGGGGCAGGAGTTGGTTCATTGGTTGGAGGTGCGGCAGGATTGTATTTTGGAGGCGGGAACCCAATGGCTGGCATGGCAGGATCACAAATGGTATCGGGAGTAGGATCTTTATTTGATAATTTTAGTTGATTTAGGAGGAAAATAAAATGGCATTACAATTTACACCATATCCAGTAAAAGAAAAACAGACTAGAGATTTTGGAAAAGAGGTTGGAGAACCTTTCCAAAAAGCTCTTATGATGTTGGTCCAAATGGATCAACAAAAAAAACAGCAGGAATTACAGAAAGAGTTGATGGACATCAAAAGGAAAGAGGCTAGATTTCAATATGGATACGATGTCCCCACAGGGATGGAAGGACTCCCAGGAGCTACAAGAGGCCAACAGACAATGGCTTCATTGGCACCGGATCAGCCGTATTTGTATGCGAAACCTGGTTTGCAGGGTCAGACTATGCAAGGTCCAGGGATGGGACCAAGGGCACAGGTTCCGACTTCTTCTCTTGTTGATAGGCATAAACAATTCCTATCCGCACAGGGTCAACCAAAGATCCCGATGTCTACCCGTGTTCCAGGATCAATCGAAAGAAAGGAATCCTTTGATCGTGCCGATTTGATGGCAAGGAGAGAGCAAACTGCCGCAGATAGAGAATTCAATAGAATGGTTGACATGAGTACTCTTGGCATGAAGAGAGAAGAATTGGATTTGAGAAAAGATGAATCTTTTAGTAAGGCTCAAAAACCAGTACAAGCAAGAAAGCGAATGACGAATCTTTTATTCGGTGAAGGTGGGATGCAGGAACTTTATGATGATTTGAATGATATGGGTGCCATTGTAAACGAAAAAAATCCGTCTCTTAAGAATGTTTGGAACAGAGCAAGTGCATCTGATCTTGGACAATCTATTGGTAAATCATTTGGGACGAGAGTTCAATCAAAGCGTAACCAAATTAACCAAAAAAGACCCCTGTTGATTAACTATATTCGCCAGGCTTCTGAAATGGGAGCAAGAGGATTGGACTCTGAGAAGGAATTAGAGTTTTATTTACAGGCCGCTACTGATCCGGGTTTGGATTACAAGTCAAACATCAATGCCTTGCAAGTATTGGATGAGGCATACGGATCAGGTGGTTGGAATTCGGAGAGACCTTATATTGCCGATAAAAATAAATATCCTGTAAATAGTAGACAGCCTGAAGGACAGCAGGGGACAGTCCCATTTGGGCAACAATCAATAGGACAGCAAAGAAAAGTGGGAAGATTCATAATGGAGGTATTACCATAATGCCTAGATATAAATTCACTGATCCAGAAACTCAAAAAACAATTATTTTAACAGGCAATTCCCCTCCGTCAGAGGAAGAATTAAATCAAGCGTTTTCTATTGCGGGAGGCAATGAGCCTATGTCTTTTGGTGGATTTGCCTCTAATGTTGGAAAAGAAATTGGTCAAATACCAGAGATGGTTGGAGGTGCGGCTACTCTTATTAGGGCGGCTTCTCCTTTACCAACCGGGATGAGCCCTCAGGAAAGAGGCAGGGTATTAAAAGGTGTAGGGAAATCACTATATGAGGCTGTTCCGCATACACGAATAGAGGATGGTGAGGCCAGATTTGATCCGGGAGATATATATCGACGAGGCAAAGAGATAGTCACTCATCCAGTTAAATCATTTTACGATAAGCCTTTAACAACTGCTTTGGATGTTGGTGCGGTGGCTTCACCTGCTTTAAAGGCTACCAGGTTTGGCAAGGCGGCAACCGTTGGCCAGTGGATTGCTCCAAGGGCCGCAGTTGGAGTTGCGAAACCTGGTCCAATAAAAAGGGCTTTAGCGGGAGGTCTTGAAAAGGTTACAGGTATTCCATCTGAGGCAGCGATTAATGTTTACAATAAACCATTGTCTCTATTAAAGGCACCAACTCAAAAAAAAGTTGCTTCGGCTTATGCGAAGGCAGAATTTCAAAATATCCCATCAAGTGTGGAAGATATAATTAGCAAGGGTTCAATTTCAACAAAAGGATTCATTAAAAGAGGAACCAATGCAATAAAGGAATTTATTGAAAAAGGAACCGAAAAGGCTAAGGATATTTTTGAGGCTCGTCAAGCATTGGACAAAGAAATCGCATTACTCGAAAATCAGAAAAAATTAGCAAAGGGCGGATCAAAAGCAACACTTGTAAATGCAATAGAAGCAAAAAATAAGTTAAGGCAAACTTTTAACCTTGCTTTAGACAAGATGGCTCCAAAATTAAGGGAAGCTGATAGGATGGCATCTAGCCGTTTCAAGGTTGCTCCTTTTAGAGATTTGTCACTTCCTGGTAACATCAATCTATTTTCGCCAAAGGGAATATTAAGAGCAGTTCCTGGTGCCCCGACTGCAATAGGGGCTGGCGTTGCGGCTTTAGGAACTGGGGCTAAAGTATTAAAGGGGACGGCACAGATACCAAAGATAATTGGAACCAAAGGATATCAGGCAGGAAGGGCTGTTAATGTTGCAGGAAAACCATTAACCGAGGAAGAAGCTAGAGAATACATGAGGAAAGCCGGGGGGGACAAGGAAAAGGCCCGCAAATTAGCAAGAATGGATGGGAGGCGATTCTAGTGGATATATTCGACAAGATTGCAATCCAAGACACAAACAGCAAGAAACCTGTCATTCTCCGAGTTCTATCTCCTTCACAGAAAGAGGATATATTCGATAAGTTAGAGAAGGAATTTCGGCCTCTTGTTAAGAAGTTATTAACGGAACCGAATAAGAATGACGTAGAAATGACCAAGAGGATGCTTTCTCTTATAAGGGGAGAGTTGTCGAAGATCAAGATGCCTGAAAAGGTGATCGAGAAGATCATAGAAAAGGAGATAGTCAAAGAGCCAAAGAAAGACATTCCAAAGCCTGTAGACAATAAGCTAAGCAGACAGATAGAAGATTTGATTAAGAAGGTTTCTGAGTTAGAGACTGATTTAAGAAAAGAGCAGGGCAGATCCCATATATACTCGGTTCCAATTCGATTGCCTGAGCAGATGGGGAATGGGAATAAGTTTCTCAAAACTATTGAATCGGGAGGCGGGTCTACAATGCAATGGCAGGATGTTATATCTGCCTTTGACAATACTTATTTCCCAACTGGAAAAGGGTTAGTGTTTCAATCGCCAGATGGGACATTTTATTTATTGAGCGTAGGGAACGGGGGCGTTCTCCAAACCACAGAGGTGACACCTTGAAAAGATTAATTCCGTTTTTATTTCTTCTATGTCCTTCGATATCGTTTGCATGGACAGCAGTAGGATCTCCGGTTGGGACGATACAACTGAGGAATGACCTGCAAAGTGGAGCGACTCTCTATGTGTCAAGTGGAACAATAGAGGGAAATTTATATGTTGATAGTCTATTCCAGGTTGGAACACCTGGGATATCAATGAGTGATGCCGATTTATATTTTGATGCAGGGACTGTGTACCCAGGACTTCATTTGAATATAGATGATCCAACTGGATCGCAACTAAATACAATTTATTTTGACATTTCCAATACAGAGAATGATTATATTCAGTACGCACTGGCTTCTGGATTTAATGTTTACGTTGCGTCAAGCGGTCCTACGCTAAGATTCAGCATAGCCAGGACAAACGGCGGCACAATATCCATGAAGGATGACCAGGGGGTAGAGAAGTTTTCAGTCCACACGGATTCGGTTACATCTTTCGCTAATTTATTCGCAGACAAGAATTTCATTTCTACCGGACAGATAACCAATAGCGGTGAGGATTCCCCATTTGTTTTTGGCCATACTAGATCAAACAAATTTGACTTAACCGCAAGATCAACAGCCACAACCAGAACACCAATGGTCACATTCATGTTCGATGATGGATATCTTACAGATTATACAATAATGTTTTCCACGGCCCAGGCCAAGGGTGTTCCAATGGGTTGTGCAATCGTAACAGATGCAATTGGAACTGCTAATTATATGACCCAGGAACAGATATTAGAACTCCAATCCGCTGGATGGGAAATAATGAGCCATACAAAATCCCATGTTGATTTACGAACATTAAACGAGGATCAACTTGTGGAAGAATTGAGAGGTTCTAAGTTGGCACTTGAAAGTTTCGGTTGTGTTGTGAATAATTTTGTGAATCCATTCCATTACTCAGGAGAGTTTATACGCAATATCATAAAGAGATATTACAGATCAGCCAGAAGCAACGATGCAAACACATATCCGAACAACCAATCTGTTCTGTATACATACAAACTTGGTGGATATTTGGCGGGGGCACTTAGCGAGGCAGCTATGGAAGCTATAGTTGATTCAGCGGAGACATCCGGTGAATGGGTGATATTTTATCTACATCAAACGGATGCTGCTGACGCAACACGAATAGGGAATGTCATTGATTATATTCAGGCCAAGGGAATAGCAATTGTTACAATCAATGAGGCATTGAATGAGTGGGAAAACATAATTGATTACGGGGATCAGGGGATGGGTACATCTTTCTCTCTTGCCCCAGATGGATCAATAAAAGCCAATACAGTAGGTGCAGTAGGATCTGTAGAGATTTGGAATCCGGCATATCCCCAGGCACACAATGTTTCATTGACCTATTCTGGATCAGATTTAATGCTAACTCCATATGGAGCGAATGACGTAAAAACAGCAGCCGGGATAGCATCTTTCAGGCCAAACGACAGAAGGTTGACTGAGCTTGGACAAACATCAGCCGAGTGGGCCACGGTTTGGGCCAAGGGCATGTCGTCAAGCTATCAAGACTTAAATTTCCAAGCAGCCCGTGATATATTCCTTAAAACTGGAGGTGCCGTAACCAGGCTTGAGGTAGACGAAGGTGGAGAATTCAAATTCCAGGGTAACGATCTCACGGGAATTGGGAATCTCACATCCACTGGAACCGTGCAGGTTGGACAGGTTTACTCAACATTTACAGCGAATGGTTCTGCAACCACCTATATGAAGAAGAACCTCTACAATCTTCCATACGATAGTTTTGAGGGTGAAACGGCATATCTCGATGACACCACAATGAATGTTACCGGGACAATTGTTGCCGGTGCGTCATACGGGAGGCGATTAAATATCCTTGATTCTTCTGACATTGAAATAACAGATGCAGGATCATATACAATCCACTCGGATTATATAAACCGTGCATTTTCAGGAACGATGGGTGGAGAAGCTGATTCTTCAGTAAGTCTATATGGCCGATATACAGGTCTTTCTGGAAACATGGCAGACACAAATTCGACTGTTAATAAATATGGTCATAAAATAGTGGTTGCTGGAACGGGCGATCTCAATATTGGATTGGATGTAGCCGCCGGAGAGGCAACGTCCAATATTGCCATCAATGTTCTTGCCGGGGATGTAATCATAGCTGCTGATGACACGAAACTTAGCCTTGGGGCCGCAGGATCAGTGGACAGTTATCTTCAATTCGGTGGAACCGACCTGGAATATTACTCATCTGGAAGCCATGTTTTCACCGGGACTGTGGCGGCTGAGGGGATTTCCATAGATTCGACGATCAACCACACAATAGTAGATTCGTCTGGCGATCTTATAATAACAAACCCAAATTTGAACGAAGATATTTTCTTTAATTTCAATGATGATAGCACGATGAAAACAATTGGAATTGATAGCTCAAGAAGCAGACTTTATTTACCAGCCAGTGGGATACTTGAAATCGGGGACGCAGAGATAACAAATGGGTCGAACAGCTACCAATTAAAAACAGCCGCCCATTGGTGGTCGGATGGGAGGATGAGTATCGGACCAGCTTCCCCGGAAAACGATTACAGCATTAAAATTGTTGGACAGGATACGTCAAGCAACACGCATTTATATTACGGAAAACTTGATGACGAACATACCGATTATTTTCTCCAATTTGTTGACGAGGGGGACACAGACAAACTTCTTATTCCTGCGGACGGAAGTATTGTTTCCGCAGGGATGGTTCGTCAAGCATCCACATGGCACGTTTATGGCGGGACACAAGCCGCTTCCACAACTATTCCATGTGCGACCAAGGACACATGGTACATGATGACCGATGCACAGGGGTTATGGAATGGTACGGAGGCCGATGGGTTTACTCTTGCCGGGGACACAATGACAGTAACCAATACCGGAGATTATTTCGGTTCGTTGTCAATGACATTTTCAGATTCCACCGGGAGAGATTTCCAGTTTCGTGTTTACAACATAACCACAGCCGCCTCCGCTACCTTGAGCATTGGGGCCACAACAACCGGGGCAACAAATTTTGCGAACGTCACGCTTCCCCTGTATGTAGAAGCTACCGCCGGAGATGAACTTATAATGCAAGTCAGGTGTACGTCCACAAATAGTGCAGATCCAACTTTTAAGAGTGCAGTGTTTTATCTGTCATATTTACATGATTAAGGAGAAATTATGTTAAAGAAAATAGGGTTAATGTGTGCGTTGTTGCTATTCATGGCTGGTATTTCTGTGGCCGCTGACCAGGTTATAACGATAACAGTTCCCGA
>DATKXE010000229.1:0-3267 GCA_035529195.1 Anaerolineales bacterium | reverse complement strand
GAAATCACATCACCTTATCGACTTGACTGTGCTCTCACCTACCAGCTGCCACCCACTACCGATACCCAGTACGCCCCCCACACCAGAGCGGATCGCGATTTATCCACAGATGAATGGATGTCTATCTTGGATAAATCATGGGAAGCCGGCATTCCGCATGTGATCTTCACTGGCGGAGAGCCAACTTTACGAGATGATCTTCCCCAGCTGATCAAGTATTCAGAACAGCTTGGTCAAGTAACTGGACTGCTCACAGATGGCATTCGCCTAAATGAATCTGGATATTTTGATTCACTGCTTGAAACTGGTTTAGATCACCTGCTGATCCTATTACAGCCCGACCAGGATGGGCTTTGGAACAGCATCCAAGAAGCTTCCCAATCAGATATATACACCACTGTACATGTCACCATCACCCGTGACAATGAAATAGAAATCGGTTCAGTCTTGCACCGATTAGCTGAAATGGAGGTTCCTTCAATCTCCCTGAGCGCCGCAAGCAAAGATTTTGAAGATGCACTCGCTTCTGCTCAAGAACTTGCTGCAAACCTAAACCTATCACTCGTTTGGGACATCCCGGTACCCTATTCAAAGTACAACCCATTTGCCCTTGAATTTAAAGGTCGTGATCGACCTCCTGGAGCAGGGCATGCCTGGTTGTATGCAGAACCAGATGGCGATATCCTTCCGGACCAAGAGATCAATGAAGTCCTTGGAAATTTGCTCACAGACTCTTGGGATGAGATCTGGGCTGCTGCATTAAAGCGTTTATCTTGAATGCGTCTCACCCCACAAGATTGGCATAGGCGATTTACCCAACAGGCACAGTGGACTCGAGATACCCGGCAGCACCTGTTCAACCGGGCGGGGGTTTTCGATTCTGAACGTGTGCTGGATGTGGGCTGCGGCACTGGAGCACTCACCGCTCAGCTGGCAACAACCTCCATTCAGCATCTGGTAGGAATTGATATAAACTCAGAATTTCTCCAGTTGGCAACCTCAAATATATTACGTGGGGATTTGATCACTGCTGATGGTCATACCTTGCCTATTAAAAGGGGGATCTTCGATTGCAGTTTTTGTCACTATTTGCTGATGTGGGTCGTCGATCCCTTATCTGTTATCCAAGAGATGAAGCGGGTTACAAAACCTGGTGGCACAGTTCTGGCTTTAGCTGAGCCCGATTATGGAGGCCGCATCGATCATCCCCAAGAATTACAAGTATTGAATCAATTACAAACAAACGCGCTCATCAAACAGGGAGCGGACCCCCTGTTTGGGCGGAAGATAAAAGGGTTATTCCATCAAGCGGGTCTAAAAGAAATCGAGGTGGGAGTGATCGGTGCTCAATGGGAAGATGAACCCTCGCAGCGCGAATTATCATCTGAATGGGAAATAATCCTCCACGATATGGACACATTAGAAAAAAGCGCTTCCGAGTATATTCAAAACTCGAAAGCACTTAAAGAGATTGATTTGAATGCCTGGACCAAAGGCGAGCGTGTTCTCTATGTACCCACCTTCTACGCCTTTGGTCGCGTGCCTGAATAGATTGCTTTATAAGATCAATTATCTTGTGGAACACCAACTTTAATCTGATCGCCATCGACTTGAACCGGGTAAGCAGGGATATCAACTACCGCGGGGAGTGCAGTAGCCTTACCTGATCGCACATCAAAACGGGCACCATGGCGGGGGCAGACTACCTCATGCCCATCAAGATCACCTTCACCAAGTGGCGCACCATCGTGTGAACATACATCACCAATGGCGAAAAATTCGTTCGCGATTTTGAACACGACCAGTTCCAATTCGCCGATTTCCACATACAGGCGTTCTCCATTGGTAATCTCTGAAACTTTAGCGATAGGATAATATTCTATTGAATTCTGCTCGATTTCGTGATAATTGTACATATCTACTCTACCAGCTCGTCGCTGGCCTCTGTCATACCATACGCACCCGCTTTGAGCACTTTTAATGATAGCAAAGCACACTTCAACCGAACCGGACCCAATTCAATGCCTAACAACTCCAGTACATCCTCTTTTCCGAGCTGTTTTACATCTGCGAGAGTTTTTCCTTGGATTGATTCCAGCAGCAGATCTGCTGAGGCTAGTGAAATCGCACAGCCACGTCCGCTAAACTTTGCATCCATGACCCGCTCATCTCCATCTAGAACAACATCAATTCGTAATTCATCCCCGCAAAGCGGGTTGGAGTCCTCAAATGTGATATCGTGCGGCTCCAGTTCACCTTGATAATGGGGATTTTGGTAACGATCTATGATTATTTCGCGATAGAAATCATCCATGTCTAATTTTCTCTTGATCAGAACTTTATATCCTAAAGATTTTCTTCACCCTGTATAGTGAATCAATTAATTTATCTACATCTTCTACGGAGTTGTAGAGGTAATAACTCGCCCGGGTCGAGGCAGGAATACCCAACTTGTCATGCAAAGGCATTGCACAATGATGACCCGCCCGAACGGCAATTCCATCACCATCCAATATTTGAGCAACATCGTGTGGATGAACACCATTTAAATTAAATGATGTAACCCCGCCTCGATCTTTCGCTTCCGGTCCATAGATGGTGACACCAGGCACTTCTGCCAGGCGTTCGAGAGCATAGTTTACGACAACCTGTTCTTGTTCTGCGATCCTACCCATTCCAATATCAAGCAAATAATCCACCGCTGCACCTAATCCAATCGCTTCCGCGATCGCTGGAGTACCTGCTTCAAACTTATGGGGAATTGAGTTGGAAGTGAACGAACGCAGCTCTACTCGTTTGATCATGTCGCCTCCACCCAGAAATGGCGGCATCTCTTCTAATAATTCTTTCCGTCCGAAAAGGACTCCTACTCCAGTTGGACCGCACATCTTGTGACCGGAAAACACGAGGAAGTCAGCTGCCAATTCTTGAACATCGACAGCAAAATGTGGGACAGATTGGGCACCATCGATTAATACTTTCGCGCCAGCATTCTGCGCTTCTTTTGTCATCGCCGCTGCAGGATTAATTGTTCCCAAGACATTCGACATATGGGTGAATGCAACTAACTTAGGATCTTGCTCCAATAATTGGCGGTATACGTTTAGATCAAGCAAACCATCAGATTCAACCGGAATAAATTCCAGCCGCAGATCTAATTCAGCCGACAACATTTGCCAGGGAACCAGGTTTGAGTGATGCTCCATCTCTGTAAGGATGATTAAATCCCCTGCATGCAGGTTTTTTCTCCCCCAGGTTTGGGCGACC
>DATKXE010000228.1:0-3561 GCA_035529195.1 Anaerolineales bacterium | reverse complement strand
TGCTGAAGAAGGTCATTTGTCTGGCACTCATAAGGCAGGGTCGAAAAACGGAGCTTCAGCAACCAATCAATTAATCGCCATTTTCTGAATCTCGAACCATAACGGCCGACTGGGAAATCACTTGGTGAGTTAGGTATTATCGCAACAAAGGAGGATTCAATGAAGAGTCAGCGACCAAATCAACAGTTATTTGACCGTCTCGAGAGCAAGGTTCAGGAAAATCTATTAATGTGTGGGAACTGTGCTCAGACCACATTCCTTGTTCTCCAAGATGAGTTTGAACTGGATGGAGAAGCACTCCTTAAAGCCCTGACTCCGTTCCCTGGTATCGCTTTACGGGGTGAAACCTGTGGAGTGGTAACTGGAAGCCTGATGATTTTAGGGCTCATTTACGGCCGGGACAGGGAGCATCTCCACAACTGGCAGGCCTACCTTGATTCCCTTCCTGCTCCAAGAAAATTCTGCCGTCGCTTTGAGGATCAAGTAGGCAGCACCATGTGTGCAGATATCGTTGAATCACAATTCGGACGAAGATTCGACCTGGCGGACCCTGTGGAAGCCATGGAATGGATGAATTGTGGTGCCCTTGAGAAATGTAGCCAAATTATCAGCAGCGGTGTAAAAATTGCTGCGCAGATCATTTTGGAATCATAAGTGCAGCAGGTCCTGCTAATAGAAATTCCACACATACAGATCTGGTCCCGTCTCACAAGGTTTGAGTTCTCGTTGTGGATTGCTGTTGGGGTGCCAAGACAATTTTCTTTAGAGTGGTATGGGAAATATCGAAAGGAAATTGCTGGTGAGAATATATTAAACAGTCACCTCTACAAATCAGGTCCCAAGAATTAGCAATAGTGAATTAAACCGCCCTGTCCATTGACCAATGGCAAACCAGGATTACTGCAAAGGAAACACCGCCAGTACGAGCCAGCCGATGAACAACGCCCCGCCCAGCGCGAAGCTTACCCTCCAGCGGTAAGGTCCTGCTGTCAGGGCATGCAATCCTAAAACCACTGGAAAGACGGGTAAAATCAGAATCAGAAAGCCTAATTCCGGATTGAGGCGCAGCGCCAGGAAAAGCCCACCGACGAGAACCAATGTATAGCCCAACCACCAAAGCGCCCTTCCCAACCGGCTGGTAGGCAGCACAGCCTGGGCAACCGCCATCATCCAAGGCAGGCTGAGCAGGACTCCCAAGGGCCATAAAATCAATCGTTTGGGGATGATTATCCAAGGCAGCCAGACATAATTGCCCAGCAATCCTAATCCAATCCATAAAGCTGCAAACACCATCACGCTGCCGAGTAGCGCAGGTCGTACAAATTGTCCTGGCATGCGACCCAGCAGAAGGAGACTTAGCGCCCCAGCCACAGCAAACCAAACCAACATATATCCACCCACCAGCAAACCCAACAGCTGGTTAAGGTCCAGACCAGCCTGTGAGAGCACATACAGGATGCCAGTCGCACCAAGAGCTCCCACGATCAATGCCCCGATTCGCCGCCCAACAGAAGTTATTATCTGTTCCTCAGATTGGTCATCCAGGCCGTTGATCAGTGGAGACAGAGACCAGAAGAACAGCAGAGTGCCTGTTAATCCCAATAAATACCACAGCATGCGCCGGTCAGTGTACTCTTCTGCTCCTGGTTGCGGACCAAAGACATCATCCAACCACTGCCGAGCAGATAGCTGGGCAGTTGGGGAGAACAAAATCGTGATATGCTCAACCCCTGGAATAACTTCCATTTTTCGAGCTGTCCCAGCTTGCGGATCACCACCTGGACCACCAGCCTGTTCGAGCAGCTGTTCTGCATTCCGTACAAAGCGCTGATCCAATCCTTCAGCTAAAAGCAGCAGGTTTCGGGGTAACTCAGGTGTAACTGGCCTGGTGACTGGTGATACGGCGATGGTAGCCATGGTTTCAGGGTGATTTACGCCAAAGGATAAAGCCATACCGCTGCCCATAGAATGCCCCAGGACTGCCGTTCGATCCACCGCAAAACCATTCTCCTGCGCGGCGCGTAAAGCGACTTCAGCATCTGCAACCAGCGTATCTCCATCCCGGTCTTCTGGCAGGGGTTTTGCATTTCCCCCGTGACCTGCGAAGTCCCAGAGGGCGACGTTGTATCCAGCGTGAGCCAGGGTTAAAGCATACCCCCGCATGATCACCCTGGATCCAGCCACCCCATGCCCGATCAGCACCAGGGGCCGGTTAGATGCGCCTTCAATGCCAGGCGAGATCAAGGTAACCGGGATTTCTTCCACCTGAAGATGAGTGACCTCTAAACCACTATCCGCGGTCTCCAGCTGCCAGATTGAGACCAGGAACATTAGGAACCCTAAACCAGCAGCAATCCAGTGATAGGTTTTCATATTCTCCCCGATTCAATAATATTCAAGAATACGCTTGCGAAGTTGAAAGCAGATATCAGCTGCTGATGGTTATGAATCAGCTCAACGACGTAATGATTCTTGTTTGGATACATAATTGTATATCAGGATTACCTCCCGCGCATAGTTTTTTCTGACGTTGGGAAATTAATTGAATTCATTATTACAAACAACATACACAGGTTGACAATAATCTTTTATGAATTCACAAGATAAGAATTACCCACACTGGGATAATCTATCCGCGCACAAACGATCAAAATGCACTAAAAAACTCTTGGTGAGCATAAGAAACCCCCGGGAAAATATTTATTGCTCCATCACCTCGAGTGGATTAACATTTCCCCCCAATTGTTTATCAAAAATATTTAAATGGGTATGGTAGCCGCAATCGCGGTTTCGGCAGGATCGTCCCTGCATATCCGTCGTTAATCCCAGGTTGCTTTCACGTCCAACCATCTGACCCCAGGCTATTTGCTCTCCAACGGCAACCTTGTATTTTCCGTGCAGCATCGTCACCCGGTAGACATCATTCTCGATCACCAGGGTTGGATTTCCATATTGATCGGTATATAGGTCTGCTACATAACCCGAGATAGGAGATTTGATAATTGATCCCTCACCTGCGGTAATATCGATCGCCATATGACCATATGAGAAACCGTGAGGTCCCTGAGTCAATGTGTACTGCTCATAAGGTGGGGAAATTCGCCGATCTTCACTCGGCAGAGTAATCACCTCCTGCCCAGATCCAACCTCTCCAGCAGCTGTTTGTGGCTCGGTTGCCAACTGGCTCTCAACCGCCTCAACGCCAATGGACAGGTCCCTGTTTTTGTCCCTGTATATCATCAGTCCCCCAAAGATAATCAACGAGAATGCAACCAGGGCAATGCCATCTATACCTTGCCGGATCTGAGGTTCTTGGTATGTAGTCATAATCCTCTTTGGAATTCTTATTATTGCCAAATCATCTGCTAACAAACTGTTCATTACTATGCATACTTGGTAAAACAGAACAATTGTTCTATTTTACCAAGTCCGTAAAATTTTGTCCAGGGTCACAATTTCACCAATCCAATAATTGCTGTTATCATTGAGCCTATTGTGTTCACCTACCTGCCAGGTTTAAATTCATGAATAAAGGGGTGCTTTCCGGGGTCGCTGCCTATT
>DATKXE010000227.1:0-2499 GCA_035529195.1 Anaerolineales bacterium | reverse complement strand
CGGCTGCCACGGCTGCGTTGGCGGGGGCACCTCCAGGCTTAGGGCGAAAAGCAGTCACCTCAGCCATTCCCCGCCCGACCTCCACAGGGAACATATCAATCAGCAGTTCCCCAAGGCAAAGTACGTCCATCCCTAAACCTCCTTGCAGCACTTATTCATGCAGTTCATTGAATAAAGAATAGCGATCGGCCCGGTAATATATGCGCAGATATTCAACCGGTATTCTGCCTTGGGAGTAAGATACCCGGGTGAGAAATAGCAGCGCCGCTCCGGGTGTGATATCCAGTAGCCCCGCCAGTTCAGGTGGTGCTTGAATGGCCTGGATGACCTGCTTGGCAGACGCGATGCGGATGCCGTATTCTGTTTCCAGCACTTCTCGTAGAGGCTGTTTGGCGTAATCGTGCTCCAAGACATCCGGGCAGTACTTGTGGATTAAATAGGATTCTTCGATGCTCATGGCTTCGCCATCTGCCAATCTTAATCTGCGTAAGCAGGCCAGTTGTTCACCGAGTGGTGTGCCCAGCTGGCTGGCGATCTCTTCGATAGCTGGCATCAAATCAGCAGAGATCACTTCGGTTCCCGGGTTAAATCCCCGCTGGCGCATATCCTCGGTAAAGCTGACGATGCGCGTCATGGATTGTTCGAGGGTGGGGTGGGCGACGAAGCTGCCGCGCCCGCGCTGCCGGTAAATCAAGCCCTCGTTCACCAGTTTTTCCAGCACCTGGCGGACTGTATTGCGGCTAACCTGGTATTTTTCGATTAACTCCGATTCAGGGGGGATCATGTCGCCAGGCTGCCATTCGCGGCGCTGAATTTTGCCGTGCAGAATTTCATACACCTGCTGGTAATAGGGAAGTTTGCTGAAGCGATCGATCGTTTCAGGGTACATTGTCCTGTTCTTTCCTCAGCCTGAAAACCTTGACGAACCGTGCTAAATATAATAATATACCAACATTCTGACATTAGATTTTAATGGAACATTAATCTAATGTCAAGGAACGAATAGGGGTGCAGTGATTGACAAGTTGCCAAAAATCGCTATAATTTAGTTTGTTGGTACAACAAATTAATTGGGGTAGGATAGTTTAATTTAAAAGCGGAATTACTTTTATTGGTAGGTCCTGTTGCTTGTAGATTTGTAATAACATTAACAACCACATCATCGTACGACCCCTCTGAGGTCTTATGAACTACGTGGCAGGACAATATCGTTCGGGTCAATATCGTTTTCGCACAGGCGACCAGGCGCTCGTTCGCCAGATAAACCTGTCTGTGATCATGCATCACCTGCGCGAAAATGCCCCCATCTCGCGAGCTTCTCTGGCAGATATCACTGGTTTGAATAAGACGACCGTATCCAGCCTGGTGCGCGAGCTGATCGATCGCCAGTTCGTGCGCGAGGTTGGCTATGAAGCAGCGGGGAGTGGTCGCGGAGCGGGTCGTCTGGCGATGCTCTTGACCCTTAACCCCCGGGCGGGATATATCGTCAGCATGGAAATCGGTGTTGATTTTCTGATGGCCATCTGCACCAACTTTGCTCCTGACACCATGTGGCAGCACACAGAGGAAATTGATCCTGACATGGGCCAGCAGGTCATTATTGACCGATTGCTGGCCCTTTTGTATCAGGGTTTAAATATTGGTAATCAATACTGTCAAACCTTGCTGGGAGTAGCAGTGGGAGTCCCGGGTTTGGTTGACCAGACCAATGGGACCCTGTTGTTCGCACCCAACCTTCGTTGGGAAAATGTCCCTTTGCGGAAACAATTAGAAGGCTTGATCGCTGCCCCCTTGATCGTTGATAACGAGGCAAATATCGCTGCCCTGGGTGAGCATTACTTTGGGGCTGCGCGCGGCTATAACGAGGTATTGTATCTCAGCGCAGGTGTGGGCCTTGGTGGTGGACTTGTTCATAACGGCCAGATATTCAGCGGGGTGACTGGATTCGGTTCCGAGTTTGGCCATATGACCATGGATCCGGATGGCGAGATCTGCAACTGCGGCAATCGCGGCTGTTGGGAAACACAGGTCAGCCAACAAGCGCTCTTTCGTTATATGCGTCGATCAGCCGGTCAAGGGAATAAAACCATGCTGACAGAGATGACCGGGGGCAATCTGGGCGCGCTGACGGTTCCCATGGTGGTTGAGGCTGCCAGGCAGAAGGATCAAATGGCTTTGGAAGCACTGGAGGTGCTGGGCCGTCATCTTGGGATCGGTATCGCCTCGCTGGTCAACGCATTAAACCCGGAGTTGGTTGTCTTCGGTGGCATCATGTGCCTGGCCAGTAATTACTTATTACCTGCAATTGAATATGAGCTAAAAAAGCGCGCACTGCGCTGGAACCGGGAAGCCATCAAAGTGGTCGTGGCAAAACACGGCCAGGAAGCTTGTATGATGGGCGGCGTTGCCAGAATCTTCCAGGAGGTTTTGGTCGAGCCAATGCCCCTGGGTGGACAACCAGTTGGTGTATTTACAATGGTAAACGCCTGAGTCTGATTT
>DATKXE010000226.1:0-4060 GCA_035529195.1 Anaerolineales bacterium | reverse complement strand
TATGGACCAACTCACAGCCAAACACTTGAAAAGCTATTCCTGGGGACACCGGGATTGCGAATTTTTGCCCCAAACATTTTTTTGGATCCTGGAGAATTATTACTGCACGCAATATTTGAAGAAAATGATCCTGTTTTATTCGTTGAAAATAAAATCCAGTATTCCCAACCTTTACTCAACAATGAAGGAATGAGCGAATTTAATTCCAAAATGTTCTCGCAAAGCTCCCAAAGAAATTTGGAGATCTCGGCTGAAGAGCATGCCCCAACCATCCAGCTTACCCTGCGAGATGCACCTCCATCAAGTGTAACCATCGTGACCTATGGATACATTGCAGATTTATGCCGCCAAGCAGCATTACGATTAGCATACGAAGATGAAATAATCATTGATATCATCGTTTTTTCTCAGCTCTTGCCGATAAATAATTATCCAATTTTCAATTCAATTCGAAATTCGCATCGTTTATTGATTGTCGAGGAAGGCACAGTGACTTCCGGCTGGGGAGCGGAGGTAATAGCTAGCTGTATCGAAAAATTTGGTCATGAAATTCATCAGGCGCGTAGGGTAGCCAGTTTGGATGTTCCCATTCCTGCCTCGAGCCTGTTAGAACGTGAATTGCTCCCCGATATTGAGGACATCATACAGGCTGTCAAAAAGATGGTATAAATAATGGCTATTTTTTGCCTTGGATGACTCGAGTTTATATATGGAACAATCTGCTTATAAGGTAAGTATCCCCTTATTGAACCCGAACGAACCTGAAGCTAAGGTCGTATCTCTCGCGGTGCAGGAAGGTCAATTTGTAAGAAAAAACACGATTTTGTGTACTCTTGAAACGACAAAATCAACAGCTGATATGGTTGCAGAAGTTGATGGATATATAACTGCGCTGCAAATTTCCGTAAGTGATTATGCCCAGGCAGGATCACTGCTGTGCTATCTCGCAGAATCCCAGGATTGGCGTCCTGATTTACCGGATAGCGGTTCACAAGATGGAATTGAACCTGAATCCACTGAAGATATGCGGATTGGAATCCCATCAGGGTTGAGGATTTCTCAACCAGCATTAAAACTCGCCAATGCGAATACTCTTGATTTAGCTCTGCTTCCTATTGGCCCCTTGGTGACGGAAAGTATAGTCAAGGAATTTATTGAGCAGCCCTCAGCATTGTCAACCGAAGTAATGGAATTAGACCCGAGAGCATTGATCGTTTATGGCGGTGGTGGCCATGGAAAATCTGTAATTGATCTGATCCGTTCTCATTCAGCATATCGAATCCATGGTGTTGTCGATGATGGTTTAAATCCAGATGATCAGGTGCTGGGTATCCCTGTGCTGGGAGGCAGTGAGGTATTACCCGAGCTTCACAGTCTCGGGATCAGACAGGCTGTCAACGCTGTTGGAGGAATTGGTGATATTAAAAGCCGCATCAAAGTCTTTCATCTGATTGCAGAAAATGGATTTGTTTGCCCCACAGTAGTTCATTCCTCGGCGGTAGTTGAAACGAGCGCCGAAATATCTCAGGGGGTTCAAGTTTTCTCTCAAGCATATGTTGGCAGTGAAGCTAGCCTTGGTTTTGGAGTAATAATCAATACCGGAGCAGTAGTTTCACACGATTGCACCCTGGATGATTTCGTCAACATATCTCCTGGAGCTTTATTAGCTGGCGGTGTGAAAATCGGTCAAGGAACGCTCATTGGTATGGGGGTAACGATTAATCTCGGGGTTTCGGTTGGGGAAAAAGTGCGCATCGGAAACGGTGCCACGATAAAATCCCATGTTCCTGATGGTAGTTTGGTTAAAGCAGGGATGATTTGGCCCGATTAGGTACTGACAACCCTTTTTACCATTCATTTTTCTTTTGGAGAAATTAGTGAAATCCAAACAGCATATTCCAATGTCTTCTCCTGATATAACAGACGCTGAAAGAGAAGCAGTGGCAGAAGTATTAAATACTTCAAGCTTGAGTATGGGAACTCGAATCGAAGGATTTGAAAGAGCATTTACGGCATATACCAGCAGTAAACATGCTATCGGGGTCAATTCAGGAACTGCTGGATTACATCTTTGCGTGCGAGCCGCTGAAATCAATCCAAACGATCTGGTAATCACAACGCCATTCTCATTCGTCGCCTCAAGCAATGTAATCCTCTTTGAGCGTGCAATTCCTATTTTTGTGGATGTCGAACCTGGAACCGGGAATATTGACCCTGCACTGGTTGCTGAAGCAGCTAAAGACTTATCTTCAGGAGGCTCTACCGGAAGAAGATGGCTTCCAAGATCACTACCAGGTGAACCCAAGCAGCTCAAAGCGCTCTTACCTGTGGATGTTTTTGGCCAACCAGCAGATTTTGATGCTTTATATACAATTGCTGCGGATTATGAATTGAAAATTATCGAGGATTCTTGTGAAGCATTGGGTGCTGAATACAAAGGGCGGAAAGCTGGTACGCTTGGAGATTATGGTGTTTTTGCCTTCTATCCAAACAAGCAAATGACTACCGGTGAAGGCGCGGTTATCGTAACCGATGACGAAGAAGCAGCAGACCTGATGCGCTCATTGAGAAATCAGGGACGCGCGCCAGGTGATACATGGCTGCAGCACACACATTTGGGTTATAACTACCGGTTAGATGAAATGAGCGCCGCTCTTGGCGAGGTTCAAACCACCCGTTTAGATAGTATGATCGATAAGAGGGCTTCAGTAGCCGCGTGGTATGGTAACAAATTAAAAGAAATTCCCGGCACTGAGGTACCTGCTATCGCCCCATACACGACCCGCATGAGTTGGTTTGTTTATGTCATTCGGTTCTCTCAAGGCATCGATCGAGACAAAGTAGCTGCTGAACTTGGGCAGCGGGGTGTTCCTGCGCGACCATACTTTGTCCCGATCCACTTACAACCCTATATGGTATCCCGTTTCGGTTACAAAAATGGGGATTTCCCAATAACAGAAGACCTCGGTCTACGCAGTTTGGCTCTCCCATTTTCAAGCGTAATGACTGAAGAACAGGTGGATTATGTCTGCCAATCTCTCGAGGATGTAATTAGGAAATTGTAAGAATGCCTATTATCCTCGAATTTTCTTACAAGAATGAGTAGAATATCCACTGTAATGTACTGATAAATTTCTTTGCTGGAGAAATAATATGAATGTGACCATGTGGCGAAAAGCCCTCCAAGTGATTCCGAGGATTACCCATGAAGAATGGGAATCATTGGATGTGATTTCTAAATGGTTGATATCCACTCGTGCAGCAGTACTCATCATGACTTTTCTCTCAGCTGCCATCGCTGGTATTCTGGCAATTCAGGATGGCTCATTTAACTTCGGGAGATGGATTCTATTAACCATCGGACTCGTCATGGCTCACGGCACCAACAATTTACTGAATGATTATACGGATTATAAAAGGGGGGTAGACCAGGATAATTATTATCGCTCCCAATACGGCCCCCAAACCTTGGTACATGGGCTGTTTACCACCCGTCAGCTGTTAACTTATGCAGCTGTCACCGGCATGATCGCATTATCTGCGGGTCTCGCCCTGATTTTCATCCAGGGTGGGTTAACTTGGATCTTATTAGCGCTTGGAGTATTCTTTGTGCTCTTCTACACCTGGCCTCTAAAATATATTGGTTTGGGTGAGATCGCAGTGCTCATCGTTTGGGGACCTTTAATGATCGGGGGTGGTTATTACGTGATTACCGGAATTTGGGAATGGAACGTGATTCTCGCCAGTTTACCCTATGCTTTAGGTGTAACCGGCGTAATCTTTGGAAAACACATCGATAAATATGATATGGACAAGGAAAAGGGTATCCACACCTTGCCAGTGATTCTGGGTGAGAGACCATCTCGATATATCGCTCTTGGTATGATATTCCTGCAGTACCTTATGGTGGTCTACCTCGTGATAACGGGTTTCTTTACTCCACTAATGCTGATCGTGTTCTTTTCCATTCCTGTACTATTACAGATTATTCCAATTTTTCGGAATCCGAAACCTGAAGAAAAGCCAGCGGACTATCCAGATGTCTGGCCAAATTACTTCG
>DATKXE010000225.1:0-7635 GCA_035529195.1 Anaerolineales bacterium | reverse complement strand
CCTACTACCAGATGACCTTCGTCTAGCAATAATTCTGCTACACGAGAAGCGATGAAACCCGCAACACCTGTTAGAAAATAACGAGCCATTTTACTCTTTGCTCCTTTGAACTCACGCCGGTTACAATTTCACAACCGAACTACTCGCGGATCATTCTTACCGGCTTTTCCGAGTGCATTACGTGTGTCGATTATCAGTGGAGCTCGTTCTAGTATGGTCTGATAATCATATATTGAATGATTTGTGACGATCACCGCACAATCCGTTTTCTGGACACTCTCAACCAGATCAGGTACGCTTTCAAGTGAATAATCATCATGGCTGATCCTGGGGATGTAGGGATCGTGGTAGCTGACCTTGGCGCCTTTCTGGCGCAGCAATCCTATAATATCCAATGAGGGTGACTCCCGAATATCGTCTACATCTGGCTTGTATGCAGCACCAATTACCAGTATTTGGCTGCCTTTTAAGGGTAAGCCATGTTCATTAAGTGCATCCTGTATTTTGCTGACCACATAGCGCGGCATCCCGGTATTGATTTCTGAAGCAAGTTCGATGAATCTGGCAGTGTAATTCAGAGCCCTTAGTTTCCAGGAAAGATATAATGGATCGATGGGGATGCAATGTCCGCCGAGACCAGGCCCTGGGGTGAATTTCATATAACCGAAGGGTTTTGTTGCTGCAGCATCGATAATTTCCCAGACATCCAAACCCAGGCGATCACACATGATCGCCATTTCGTTGACCAGACCGATATTAATCATGCGGAAGGTATTTTCAAGTAACTTGGTCATTTCCGCACTCTCTGCGGAGGAGACTGGCACAACAGTTTCTAATGCCTGTTGGTACCATAATGAGGCGACTTCAGTACAAGTTGTGGTAATGCCTCCGATCACTTTCGGTGTGTTGTATGTGGTCCAATCTTCACGACCAGGATCAACTCGTTCTGGAGAAAATGCCAGGAAGAAATCTTCTCCTACTTTTAATCCACTGTTTTCAGTCAGTTTCGGCAGCAAGATTTCCCGCGTAGTTCCCGGGTAAGTTGTGGATTCCAACACAACTACTACACCTGGATGCATGTATTTTGCCAACTCATCAGTGGCATCCAAAATGTAGGAGAGGTCTGGATCTCCTGTCTTCCTCAACGGTGTTGGAACACAGATGCTCACTGCATCTGCTTCTTCAAGTACTGAAAAATCGGTGGTTGCTTGTAAAGTCCCAGACTGCATCAATTGTTCAATCTTCTTACTGGAAACATCTTGAACGTAGCTTTCTCCAAGTCTAAGTTTTTCCACTTTTGTTTTATCTGGTTCCACCCCAACCACATTAAATCCAGCTTCAGCAAATATCGTTGCCAGGGGCAAACCGACATATCCAAGTCCAAGAATTACAATCTTCGCGGAACGATCCTGGATTTTTTCCTGCAGATTTAGTTGATATGAATTCATTTAATACCTCAGAAAAGACTCAGCTGTTTCGGTTCATCCTCATAATTCTTCTTAATTTCTTCCGATTTAGGTGAATCCGCAGCTGCTGCGATCAGCTCAGGGAGTTTAGAAAAATCTTGTTGGATCACCGGGCGCAGGGAGCCATTGTGGAGAGCAGCAGCTGGATGGTACATCGGCACCACTAAACGTCCCCGGATTTTGACAGGTTGGCCATGAACTAGACTAATTTTAGCATTGGGCAGCAGCAGGTTCATTGAGAACCTCCCCAAGGTGACGATCACCTTTGGATCAATAGCTTGAATTTGACGATCAAGATATGTTGAAGTGCAGGTCTCAACCTCCTCAGGAAGTGGATCTCGATTTCCAGGAGGGCGGCATTTGACGACATTGGAAATGAACACTTCTTCCCGACTGAGACCAATATCTGACAATAGTTCTTCTAAAAATTTTCCAGCTGCCCCAACAAACGGTCGCCCCTGTTCATTTTCATGAAATCCCGGTCCCTCCCCAATAAACATGATATCTGAATTAACCGGTCCTTCTCCTGGTACAGCTAATTTTCGAGAATGGTGAAGCTCACACATTGTGCAGGTAGATACTTCTTCGGCTACTTCTTTTATGATATCTTCAGGATTCATACTTCACCTCACGGTTTATTAATCATTACGAGTCAACAACCCCTCATATGTTCGCAGATTTTTGGAGTTCACCCTGTTCGCCAGACACCTCCCAATCAGCTAAGTTATCCAGGTTCATCAAGAAAGCATCCTCCTTATTGTCATAATAATAACGAGGTCGGCGTTGAACAATCTTAAATCCAAAATTCTTATATAAGGATTGGGCTGCATGATTGCTCGCTCTCACCTCCAGCATTGCACTGCTTGCTCCTTTTTCGTGAGCTTCAATTAAGACCAGTTTAATGAGTCTGGATGCGATCCCCTGCCCACGATAATCCGGATGTACAGCAAGTGTAGCTATGTGAGCTTCATCCAGGATCAACCAAACGTCTACCATTCCCACTACTTGTGCATTGGAAATAGTAGAAACAACCTCAGCAACCCGCAGTAGTGCATTCGGATTTTCGATTAAATCATGACGGTATGCGCTCTCAGGCCAGGGCATGCTGAAAGAGAAACGGTCGATGACCATAACAGAATCGAGGTCATCTTTCCGCATTGGGCGGAAAGTAATGCGTTTGTCTTCTATCATCCAGAGTTTTTTTGTTCGTAGTGAAGATAAATAGGAGTTAGAGAAGCGGGATCGTCGGTCAAACCTTTCCGCCAGCGGCGCCATCCCAACTCTGCCAGGAACGATGGTCGCCGCAGGCATTGAGCTGGTGAATATAAAATCACGTTCTTGCGCTTTCGCCTGAAAATACGCTGCTCTTCTGCTGTTAGCTCTCCACATACGATGGTGGGTGACTTTATTCCAGCAGCTACTTCACGTGAGGTTTGTACCTTAACCTGATCATCCGATTTCCATGATCCAGATGAATTTTTGTACCGCCCTACTGCAAGCCTACCTCGACCGGCATGCAAAACTGCAGCTAATGGTAATTCATCAATGGGTTGGGAAGCTGCCAGGATATCAAGGGTCGGTACACCAATAATTTCCATGTGATTTGCAAGGGCCATTCCTTTTGCAAAAGCTAAGCCTATTCTCAATCCGGTAAATGATCCCGGACCCAGTGCGACTGCCACCACCTGCAATTCACTTGGTGGGATACCTGCTCTTTCCATTAATGAGTCTACAGTTGGTGCTAATTCTACAGTGTGATATTGTTGGCTTAACCAAACCATTTCACTTACAATCTGTACACCATCGTACAAAGCTACTCCAATCATTTGCGTGGAGGTATCAATCGCCAGCAGCATTATAGTCCACCATAAATTCGCATTCGGAATTTGTCTAATAAAGATTTGTAATAATCACCCCGGGCACTAAAAATTAAATCACGTTGATTTTCATCTACTATACGCAGAGAAACCCATAGGTGGTCTTTTGGGAGAGCTGCGGAAATCCTCTCTGCCCACTCCACTACCAGAGGTCCAGAATCAATATCAGCTTCCAGATCAAGTTCTTCCGCTTCTTTGGCATCCTTTAAGCGATAAGCATCCAGATGGTGAAATTGTCCACCGTCCAAACGACGATACAGGTTAACCAGGACGAAAGTAGGACTCGTTACCCGATCGAGTGATCCCCATCCAGCTGCCATGCCTTGAACTAGAGTTGTCTTCCCTGAACCCAAATCACCTACCAGACATATCACATCACCAGATTTCAATATCGTACCGAGGCGTATACCCACACGGCGTGTATACTCGGTACCCCGGCTGATGAACTCAAGGGAATTTTGATCGAGGATGGGCATATCTGGATTATAAGCTGTGCTGGGTACAAAGTGAAGGGCAATTAAAAATGCACCTGAGACGGAGGTAGATTAACCCTTGATCTCTAATTTTGCTAATGAAGCTGCCAAACGTTTTAAACCTTCACCAGCAAAAAAAACATCTACGATTTCATCATCATCTTGAAGACGACTATTGAGTACCAATCCTTCACCCCAGGTTGGATGCAGTACTGTCGTTCCTGCGATATATTGAGGTTCGCTTCTGGTCTCCGTGGAAGTTTTTTTTCTTTCCCAATGCGTCACACTGGATCTGGTTATCTGAGAACGTTTCACGGAGAGAGGGCTGCCTTCTATTAAATCATCTGGAATATCCCGCAAAAAACGAGACTCATCCACAGGTTCGGAATACCCAAATGAGCTGCGGTTGAGGGGTAAGATCAAGAATAATCGATCCATAGCCCGAGTAATTCCCACATAGAATAATCTCCTCTCTTCCTGTCTACCTTCTGGTTCATCTATCGATCGGAAGTGAGGCAAGGTGCCATCACTCAGTCCTACAATGAAAACAATTGGAAATTCAAGACCTTTGGCAGCATGCAGGGTCAGCAAGGTGGGTACATTAGTGCTCGAATCTAATGTGTCCTGGTCGGAAACCAGGGCTAGCCTTTCCAGGAATGCATCGAGTCCTGGCTCTTTGAATTCACCCGCTAAACGACGTAGCTCCATGATATTATCCCAGCGGTCCTGTCCTTCATCAGTTCCATCATCGATATATCCTCGAAATCCACTATCATCAATGATTTGGTCCATCAGCTCCAAGGGTGTAGATCGATCTTTCATCGAACACCATCTGGTCAGCATGACTCCAAATTTGGATAAAGACTGACCCATTCGCTTTTGGAAGGATTTATGATGGGGTGAATTTTGATCATTGATTTCTAATAACAACTCACCAGGCGAAAGACCAGCTTGCTGTGCGATAGTTCTCAACTCAATCACGCTCTTCGCACCTATTCCGCGAGCCGGCACGTTAATGATCCGGGATAAACTGAATTCGTCGTTTGGGTTATGTACTGAGCGCAAGTATGCAATCACATCTTTTACCTCACGCCGTCCATAAAACCGCTGTGCCCCGACTAACTTATATGGTAGATTCGCTTGCAGAAAAGCTTCTTCTAGTAAACGTGATTGGGCATTCGTCCGGTACATAACTGCAAAATCCCCAGTTCGAACCTGACCACTCGCCACGATTCGAGCAATGGTGTCAACGACGTAAATTGCTTCCTCGCGATCATCATAGGTCTCATGGAGCACGATCTTTTCACCTGTCCCACGCTGCGTGGTTAACTTCTTTGGAGTTCTATCCGGATTGCGATCGATAACCGCCATGGCAACATCCAGAATATTTTGGGTTGAGCGATAGTTTTCTTCTAACAGGATGATTTGCGATTCAGGGTAATCGCGCTCAAATCTGAGCACATTCCTGTAATCCGCTCCCCGCCAGGCGTAAATGGATTGATCTGCGTCCCCAACTACAAATATGTTCTTGTGGATTGATGCTAAATGACCAAGGAGCTTGTATTGCGCTAAATTCGTATCCTGAAATTCGTCAACCAGTACATGCTCAAACCTTTGTGCATATTTGTGCCGGACTGTCGAAACATCTTCCAAAAGGCGGGCTGTCCACAAAAGTAAATCATCAAAATCGAGCGCATTGCTTACCAGCAGCAATTCTTGATAACGAGTATAAATTCTCTTAACCACTTCATCGCGATAATTCTGGGGGACAAATTCATCTGGTAAAAGCAATTCATTTTTCGCCTTTGAAATTGATCCCAGGACATTCTGAGGTGAATATTTTTTGTTATCTATATTTAAATCTGAGAGAGCACGTTTCACTACACTGATCTGGTCATCGGTATCAAAGATGACATAATTTGAATTAAAAGGAAGGTGTTCAGCTTCATGCCGCAATATTCTGGCACACGTCGCATGAAATGTCCCCAAAGTTAATCCTCGCGTCTGGTTGCTGACCAATTCTGCCAGTCGGCTTTCCATCTCCCGAGCTGCTTTGTTGGTAAAGGTAACCGCAAGAATGTGATGTGGGCGAACGCCTTGATTTGCAATCAAATATGCGATTCTTTGGGTTAAGACGCGAGTTTTTCCAGAACCAGGACCAGCTAGAACCAGCACAGGACCAGGTCCCGCAGTCACAGCATTTAATTGTTGAGGATTTAAACCGGTGAAATGTTCCATACGGGAGGATTGTAACGTCTGCAGAGATAGGTGTCAACAGACGACCATCACCCGAGGAGAACAATACCTTTTTGGGATCAAAATCGATTGTATTGTATAATCCTCACAGAGTTTTACCCGAGAAATTTCATGGTCAACCAGATATTTCAACGCACATGTGAGAGTATGCCAGAAATTGCCAGCGATTCAGTGGCTTTAACGGTTACCTCTCCCCCCTATTGGAATGCAATCGATTACGATATTCACGCTGCAAACCAGGATCAATTTTATCGCACCAGATCCTATTCAAACAATTATACGAATTATCAAACTTACCTGGATTGGTTAGAAGGTGTATTTACTGAAATTCACCGGGTCACGAAACCAGGCGGTTTTTGTGCGATTGTCATTGGTACTGTATTATTGGAAGGCAATCACTATCCGGTTCCATATGATCTTAGTTCTCGATTAACTGGTCGGGATTGGTTGTTTCACCAGGACATCATCTGGCACAAATGCACAGCTGGAGTAAAACGAGCGGGTGTGATGATCCAAAAACCTTATCCTGGTTATTATTATCCGAATATCATGAGTGAATATATTCTAATATTCAGAAAGCCAGGTCCAAAAATATACCAGGGGCGAACCCCCGAAGAAAAAGCTGCAGCAGAATTCATGATTGATACCCTATTTACCTTGGAAACCGCCAACAATATCTGGCATATCGCTCCCGTACCGCCAGGTGTGATTGATCATCCAGCCCCATTTCCTGAGGAAATTCCATATCGTTTAATAGCGCTTTATTCATACCCTGGTGAAATCATCCTGGACCCATTCACCGGTTCTGGTCAAACTGTAAAAGTCGCCCGAGCACTTGCACGGAAGTATTATGGCTACGAAACAATTTCCAGGTATGTTGACTTGGCGAACAAAAGAATTGGTGAACCGCTCTCCATTCGTCAGAAACAGTTGACTGCTGTATTCGAAAAAATTTCCCCGGGGGAGAAGATTGCAGGACGTAACCAGCGTGAGTGACTCTGGACAACCCGGCAAATATCAATTCAAGATGGCAATGAAAGGTCTATGAGAGCGAATAACTGGAACATGATCGGTCATGATTGGGCTGTTAATTTACTCAAACAGCATGTTTCACATGGAATACAAAGACAAGCCTACCTAATAACTGGACCCGAAAGTGTGGGAAGGCGCACCCTGGCAATACGTTTTGCCCAAGCAGTGAACTGCGTTCAATCTACTGGAGATGGAGTCCCTTGCCTGGACTGTCCAACTTGTGGACAAATTGAAAGATTGGTTCATCCGGATTTATCAGTTGTTGAAGCAGAAAGAGCCGGTGGACCACTTAAAGTCGACCAAATTCGGGAGCTCCAGCATGGACTTCATTTAACCCCGTACGATGGGAATTACCGCATTGCCCTGTTGCTGCGCTTTGAAGAAGCCAATGCACAAGCATCCAACGCCTTGTTAAAAACCTTAGAAGAACCGCCGGCAAATGTAATTCTCTTGATAACGGCGGAGGGTGCAGAGAGATTACTGCCAACGATTGTCTCACGCTGTGAAGTCATTCGACTACAACCAGTCCCT
>DATKXE010000224.1:0-11136 GCA_035529195.1 Anaerolineales bacterium | reverse complement strand
ACCATCTACCCAGATCATCTTGCCGCTGGCGAATCATGTCCAGGGCATTTTCCAAACGCTTGTCCCGCCCATATCCCAGGCCAACCAGAGCTTCCACATTCTGCAGCAGGTCCGTGACATAGAATACCGGGAAGCCAAATTTCCACCAGTTGCCGCTGGGTTTATCGTTCCACCCACAGGGGTATGTAGCTTCTGCGGGATCAACACTGAAGAGAAAATCAACACCATGTTGTATGGCGCGCTCAATCAGGGGTGTACGCTGCTCCGCGGGTAATATGCTAAAGGCCAGCATAACCTTAACCCCGCCCCAGGCACAGGGCAGCTTGTTATTCGAACCACAGGCAAAGGTCGGTCCGCACTGGCTGGCATAAAAACGTTCCGGGGCCTGGCGTTCTCTGTTTGGAGCCAGTCCTTCCCCGGTGACCGTGCGCGCCATCCACTCGAATGCTTTTTCTAAACGAGGATCATCATATCCCAGCGCTAGAAATGTCCAACACAAATTACCTTGCAGGCAGTCGCATGTACCTGAAGGGGCTCCAGAAGCTGAAAACTGTCCTCCACTGGCAAGTGCTTGTTCCAGCAGATAAGAACAGGCGCGCTCAATACGTTCGTCCGCCTGTGGGGAGGCTCCTAATTGCGCCAGCATGATCAATGACCAGATCGAAGAGCGATACTTGGGGTTATATCCCGGTCCCGGCCGGGCCCAATAACCGACTTCTTCCATTTTATCCAGGATCCTGGCAATAGGCCCACCAGTATGGGCAGCCCTTTTAGCGGCCAGGAAATCAGCTTCTTCAGGTACACTATCCAACAAATCACGCATCGCTAAGTAACGAACACCCGGTGACTCGGGTTCAAGTAACCAGGTTAGTGGGTCGCCATTTAGTTGTTCTTTCCAGGACATGCAAACCTCCCTACAAACTACTTATGTTCTCCCTATAAAACAGCCGAATTTATTGCTTGTTCGAAAACAGCAGCAGGTAGTGCATTAAATTTCCATACGTGTCAGCCAACACAAATCCAGCATCCTGGCACCAGGCTGTGGCGGTTTTTCTTCGGGGGAAATCCGGATCGGGTAGGAATTCACCGATCGCCAATAAACCATCATCCTTCAGGACACGCCTGAACTCTGCCAGTGCGGACTTCTTATCGGGGATTTCACCGAGAACCGCGATCATATATACACGATCAAAATAACTATGTGGATAAGGCAGGTCATAAGCAGAAGCCTGCTCGACGATAATATTAATAATTCCCTGCTGCTCAATCTTCTGACCCAGCGACGAAACGATCGACTCTTGAATATCGATGGCATAAACCCGACCCTTATCCCCAACCTGCCTGCCTGCTTCAAGTGTGAATGTTCCTGGACCAGGTCCAATTTCAAGGATCGTCATACCCTGTTTAACATCCATCCATTCCACAATCTTTTCCGGCGGTTGAATACGGCGGCGAATGGGGTTGTCAATCAACCGCGCAACAAACGCGGGTATGGGGAACTGATAGAAGCGGCGCACGATCCTCAACACCACCTCAACAAACAATATGTAGGCTAGCAGAACCAAGAAAACCCACTTGAAGGCTGTTGTTATTACCTTAATGATAGACATATCGTATTCTCTAGCATGAGGCAAGTTGCCCAATACCGAATCTGTTCACCTGCATCATTTTTCATCTGAATTAACCACCTCATTCGGGCAGCTCTTTAAGCCAGTTATTAAGCGACTCATCGTGCTCTTTGTAATGCCAGAAAGTGTTGGCGGCAACCATCTCCCATAATGGCTGACCTTCCCGCCAGGCAAAACAATGTGGATCGATCAGATCTTCTTCAGCAATATCTTGAACTGCTTTCAATGCCTGGGGATATGATAGAGTGAAATCGGTCAGAACCTCGTCCAAGGGATGCAGGCGATATTTCTGATAAGTTTGTTCATTCCATTCATCCAGATCATCCCATGTCATTCCCGGGGGGAGCATTTGGGGCTCCTCACCGCGTACGGTTTCCGCCAACCATTGCACCATGCGCTGCTCCCAAACCGTGATATGGGCCAGTAGATCCTTAACAGTCCATGCTTCGATCACACCGGGAATAAGCATCTGCGCCTCACTGATCTTCGCCAGGGTCTCTTCTAGACGCGAGCGCTCAACCTTAATCTGCTCCAATAATTTGGGTTTATTCATATCTTCACCCATTTATTCCTCCAGGTTAGGGGATCTCAATGCTCATCAACTAGGTTATATCCGCTATAGTATTTTATAGCAAATCGCAGATTCAACCTTAATCATCTTCTGAATTTTGCTCGACAGATGCTTTCGGACCAGTAATTCGGAATATATCTTCCCAGGGAATCTGGGTTAGATTTTCAACGACCAGGTCAATGCCATTTAATTCGATGGAGGCCGTGTTACTATCCCCCGGCTTCAGTGCGATGATATACCCAATGCCTGCAGCTCGGGCGGCTTGAAAGCCAGAAATCGAGTCTTCTACAACCACACATTCCGTCGGCCGCAAACCCAGTGAATGGGCCGCTTGAAGATAGATATCCGGAGCTGGCTTACCTGGCCTGACACCATCATCGAAAGTAATTAATTGAGAATCAAACCAGCGCCCAAGCTGCAGATGCTCGCTGAAGAATAAGAGATTACCCTTTCCAGAAGCGGTGGCAATCGTGCGTGGAATATTTCTGGCGGTTATCGCATCCAGCAGTTCTATCGCCCCAGGGGATAGCTTGAAGTCAACGCCCTGCGCCAGACAGAGCGATCGATAGCGCGCCTCCTTTTGGTAGCTGAGCTGTTCCACCTGCATATCATCAAGCGCAGCCCCAGCAAGGTATTCCAAGGTATGCTTGTTATTGCGACCATGTACCTGAATTGCCATAACCTCACTCGTCAGCGAAATCCCAAACATTTGCCAAGCAAACAGGTTCCAGGCCTGTTCTTGCAGGTGATTATCCAACCACAAGACACCATTGAAATCAAATATCATTCCCCGGTAGGTTGTTTTTGAGTGCGGTTGGTTAGCCAATATTATGGATTCGTCTGTCTTCAATTGTTTTTAGTTTCCCGGCGAGGAATTTAATCAAGCGATCGGATCACCCGGCAGGGATTGCCGGCTGCAAAGACATCGGCTGGAATATTTTTCGTCACCACACTCCCCGCACCGATCACACTCCTGGCTCCTATCTTCACACCGGGATTGATCACCGCAGCTCCGCCAATCCAAACGTCGGAGCCGATCTTAATCGCTAAAGCGTACTCGAGCCCTGTTCTTCGTTCGAGATGTGAAACAGGATGGGCAGCTGTGTAGATTTGAACACCCGGACCGAATAGGACATTGCTGCCGATCTCCACCCCCGCAGGGTCTAAAATCACGCAGTTGAAATTAAAATAGACATTGTCTCCCAAGGTGATATTCGACCCATAATCACAATAAAAAGGTGGTTCGATCCATACATTCTTGCCAACTGATGCAAATAGATCGCTAATCAGCTCACCTCTGAGACTCTCATCACCAGCAAATGTGTCATTCAATGCCCGGAGCAATTCCCTGGTGCGTCGTCTCTCCCTGACCAGCTGGGGATCAAGGGCGTTATAAAGTTCTCCAGTCAGCATCTTTTGTTTTTCCGTATTCAAAGGGGTTTACTCCTTGTTAGGTTGGCTATGGGTGTCAGTGTGCGAGCAGATGGTGAAAGATATTAATAATGGGGTAGATTGTTCTATCTAAAACTGAGCCGGGTAGATGGACCAATTAATAGGCTATGAGTCAGTTTTTTGATGGATCTCATCCCGGTAAAACCCATTAATCAGGAAAAGAGCTCCCACTAAAAACAATGGTCCAGAGATCAGGAGGTAAGTCGGAATCCGGCTTGGATCCCAGAACAGCATAATAGATAACACTCCGAGGCAGATAAACAAGATTCCACCGACCTTTTCCCAACACCAGGCGATAGCCAGAACGACAAGGATGATCCCCGTCGGAATGAGGTGCATCGCCAGGGCAGCTATCGTCTCCAAAAAATTATACCCCTCCCCAAATACATCCAGCGCAAAGAGACTGACAAAAATAGCGATAAGTATTCCCAAAACCCTGGGAAACCAGAATAATAATTTCCTGACACTTTGGTGCATAGGATTACCCTCCTTCGACCATTCCAGGTAATCAGGTGACCTTTTCTCAAGGGATCGTAATCAGCTATCACTCATCACTTATTCTACTACGCGGTCTCGGTCGAAAACCTCAGGCAAATGCAGATCCAGATCTCAGTCGATCTCTTCCATAATTCTTATAGTCCTTGCAGATGTTCACTCTTGATCCATCCCCTTGGGAATTTGGTGTTAGGATCGGTCAATAATCTGAGCCCATTCCTTCCCCTCGACCTGATTGCGATACTTCTATCTCCCTGGAGAGGTACGAGCAGGTTGATAATGGGTTGGCATTCCTGCGGGTACTTGCGACCGATTATGCACAGGCTGGTGATCGCCCAACTCCTGGTAAACACACTATTGTCGTCCAACAGATCTTTAAGCGGTGGAAGCAACTGCCCAATCAGCTCCGGGTAAACTGCCAGGTGACCAAAGATCATCGCCAAGTGCATCTTGACCAGGGGTACATGTTCCGTCCCAGCCAGGATTACCATCTCCGGGAAGTGGTCCACAAGCAAATCGGGTCTTCTCCTTGAGACCTTCTCAAGGGCATCGGCTGTACGTCCCCGCACCACATCCTGCGCTTCATACAAGCCAGCATACAAATCCTCAAATGCATTGGGGTGATCCAGGACAAAAGATGCTACCTCATTAGCCATGCCATCTGAGCGCAAATCACCCCCGGAGAGCCAGGTCAGTACTTGATTCATGGTTTCTGAGCGATCATTTTCTCCTTCTGAATAAGAGCAAACCAAGCAAAGCAAAGGTTGCAGCTGGCCAAACCCAAGCCAGGTCGCCCGGTCCACCTGGACCGGTTAATGCATTCGGCCTGCGAATGCGGATTAACCTGTAGCTATCCAAAAGGTTGATTAAATCCAGATCAGAAAGGTTTTTTGGATTTGCGCCAAATAATGGGCCGGCGAAACCACTGGCGATCAGCACCTGGCGGAAGACAAAATGGATGTTCTCTTCATCGGTAACGTCCTGAGCGATCCCAGCCCACCTGCCATCAGGCAGCCAAACTTCAACTTCGGGATTCGCCATGATATTCAGATACCAATCAGAGACTTTACCAAAACCAGCAGTGCAGTAAATATCTCCATCGACGATGGTATAGTTGACCGGGGTATGGCGCGTTAATCCAGTTTTTCTTCCAATATGCTTGATGACCATGAGAGAGCCTCCAAAGGAGGTGCCGTTCCCATATGCTCCCAAGCCCAACCGCCACAGAAGCAGCATGAATTGGTTGAATGATTTAAATATCCTGCGCAAGTTATCCTCGGAAACCTTCATTGATCCAATTTGATATTCGGACATCAGTTTTCCTTTCTTTGAATTTGATGGCTGCAAGTTTATTTCCAAAATTGATTTGATGCTATCTCTACGCACCCAAACTACCTCACCACAACGGTATTCTTACTTTACTGCGTAATTTTATACTTCCCACCGAACTACCATACTCCCGGCAGTAAACGGTAGCGAGTCTGCTGGGTGAACTCGCGGTAGTCCGGCAGCTCTTCAATCAACGTTAAATCCTCCAAATGGGTGCGGAGTACATACAAACCGGCAGCCAGAATACTCGGGATGGCTGCCCATATCGAACCCAACAGCAGTGGTGTAGACAGTGCGGCCAGGATAGCCCCGCTGTAACCAGGGTGGCGGACATAGCGATAGGGGCCACCCGTTGCTACCGTGTGACCGCGCTCCTCCTGGATGCGAACTCCTTCCGAAAAGTAAGCATTGGAGACCATCGCCCACAAGAACAATCCAAATCCCATAATGAAACCAAGCATTCCAATGAGATGGTATGCAAGAGGTACAAAACCTGTCCACCCGTAACGCACATCCAGACCCGCTATGATCCACGAAATTAACGGCATTACACCACCTGCAAGCGAGGCAACCCAGCGATCCCAGGTCTTAACACCTTCATCGCCGAGCCCTTTACCCCGCTCCACCAGCAGGTCTGGGTTAACCGGCACAAGGAGCATTGGATGGGCGATGAGGAAGGCAAACAGCAAGCCAATCAGCACCCAACCCCACACCCAATCCAATCAGCCAGCGGAAAGAAAAATGATCACGGCGTATCCGATGACTCCCAATATTGACTGGAGGATCCATTTGATGATCGCCCGTCTTGCTTCTGGTGTTAATTCGCGGTTGGGAACTGTTTTTTCACCCATTTTCATACTTGCTTATTCAGATTTGTTGGCAGCCGCGGTTATCCAGAATGCGATCAATCATTTTCCCACCACTTCAATACCCGCAGCGCTCTTAAGGTGTTCCACCTGCTTGCCTGACCGACTTGCTCCATTTCGAAATAGATTTTTCCTGGATGCCTGTTCTGCAGATTCCAGCACCCATCATTTCTGCGCTTTGATTTCAGCAGAGCTACAGCATCAAACAACCGTTCGTCCTTCTCTGCCCCACAATCCTGAAAATAGTCAAGTGCTACCAAAATGTCATAATGCCAGCGGGGTGGAAAAGAGAAACGGGTGAATTTCGGATCAATATTCTTCTGTGTATCTCTCGATTTATATAACCGATGCTGCAATAAAAATTCACGCCCGTACCCCTGTGCTTCTGCCATCCGGGTTTCCAAGCCAGGATAACGCTTCTCATATTCACCCAGTCCTTCCAGAACCACCATCGTGCCGGCAAACACATACTGAAGGCGTGTGAGCTCGGGCTCAGGTACCCAACTGCCGTCAGGCTGCTGCTGATCCACAAGAAATCCAACAATTTCCGATACTCTTTGATCGGGAAAATCAAAATAAGCCAGGATAGACAGCACCAAACCTACCACCCCCAGATCAATCCGGGAGACAGTCTTGGCGAAGGATATGGCGCCACCCTCCTGATAGCCGCCATCCAGCAGATGCTGGCAGGCTTGCTGCGCTTGATGATTTCCCGGGTCAAGGCCCATTCTGCGCAAGAGCTGCAGGGTGTAGGTGGTGGAAAGCCATTTATGAGCGTACAGCTGGCCTGCCCACCTGCCAGATGGGTCTTGCCGGGCGAGCAAATCAGCTCCCCAGCCGTCAGCAGCAACGCGCGCACGCTCCTGGGCTGCGGTATCGCTGTCACTTAGCAGATGCTGGTGCACCTGCCAGCGGATTGCAGGGTCTCCTTCCAGCAGCCAATCAATAATCCCTTGCTCTGTCATGCTATACCAGCCAGTGTTTTTGCAGTAAAACACCTCCATATTCAGTTTACAGGATAACTGTATGTGAAGTCAATTAGCTATCATGGAATCACATTTTTCTCAATTCAATAATGGCTTTTAATAGCTTGGTGGCACGCAAGTATTACCTGCTTGCCAGGCCTCCCGCTGTTTCTCCCCCGTCGATCACGAAAATTTGCCCGGTGATGTAGGCCGCCTCATCAGAACACAGGAATGCGAAGAGGGCAGCAATCTCCTCTGGTTTGGCATGTCTACCCAAGGGAATCTTTTGGTTAACCTGGGCTAACATCTCAGGAGTGTATTCGGCCTCCTGCATGGGGGTCATGACATAACCAGGGCAAACCGCCACAACTCGCACTTTAGGAGCCAGCTCCAACGCCATGGAACGGGTCAGCTCAATCACTCCCGCTTTGGAGGCGTTGTAATCCGCATAATAAGGATAACCCATCAAGCCATTTGTGGAGGCCATATTGGCGATCACGCCCGTGCCCATGCGCCGGGCGGCGGCCTGTGCGACATAGAAAACACCATTAAGATTTATGTCAATAATCTGGCGCCATTCCTGTGGTTTGATATCGAGGAAGGAATGCCGCAAGCTGATCCCGGCGTTGTTGACCAGGATATCCAATCCCCCCCATAGATTATCCAGTTCATCGAAAGCAGATCCTACTGCTTCGGAATCAGAAACGTCAGCCTGGATAACAGCGCTCAATCCAGGGAGCTCCTGCATGATCTGCTCCCCTGCCTTTTGATCCCTATCCAGGACGATCACCTGCGCACCTTCATCCAAGAAACGAACAGCGGTCGCCTTTCCAATCCCGCTTGCTCCACCCGTGATCAAGGCTTTTTTATTAGCTAAACCCCTCATCCAGCCTCCTCAGATATCAATTTTAAATACGTCTCCTGTCAATCTGCCCACATTGATCATAAATTCAGTTTGTGGGACATTGATCCCATAGAGTTTGATGTTAATTAATTCAAGAATCGTGCCGCACTGCTGGCGAGTATCAAGATAAGCAAAACGGACAGCGCCGCCACCAGCAGTCGTGAATTGCCCCTCAAAGAGAGTTATTAATCCTAATTGTTCCGCGATCTTGAGCTTGGCATCCAGATCAGGGACAAAGAAACCGAGGTGGTGAAGTCCTTGACCGTGATTGTCTAAGTGCTCCTTGTAAACAGCTGCGCGCTGGCTTTTCTCCTCGATCAGCTCGATTTGAAGATTCCCCGAATAAGCAAACACGATATTAAAATCCAGTTCAACCCTCTCCTCGTTTATGATGAATTGTCTTTGCGCATATTGGGGTTCATACCAGGTTTTCAAATTAAATGCGGGGGCAAAACCTGGTAGAAAATCATGGATATCATGCGTGATAATGCCAAGCTGGCCTACACGGGGAAGGCCTAACGCGGGCTCATGTATGAATTGGTCAATCTCCATGATGCGTCTCCTCAGAATCCTGCACGTAATACTCTATGATTTGGTCAGGTCGGGTAATTGATGATGATCATAACATAATCAGGAAAGACGATAGCAACCCCCCGTAGATCGCGGCTTGGAGCATGGAGTATACCCCATCTTCATCCGATCTCTGGTTTTATACCCACCATGGAGAAAATTGTATCTTCATCCTTGACAGGTTCGCGGCTGAATTCGCTGTACACCTGCAGTCCTGTAAAACCTGCTTGCTGGTAAAGATCGCGTGCCTGACTTTGTGTATACCACCGGGTAGCGGGTGAGCGGGTGTGATATTCAGAAGCGATGATTTCACCTTCGAGGATAGTTTCGAAACGGGTTTCAGTATGTTCCAGCTGGTTTTCCAAGTCATAGTTGGCGCGTGACCAACGCCGAATCAGCGCACCATCTGCTGATCGTGCCTTTTCTCCATCCTGCACCCAATCTGTTTCCTGCGGAGCACCTTTCTGCCAGAGGAACATGAAGGGCATGATCAAGAGCCCGCCAGGTTCAAGGTGCTGGTAAAAATTATCCATCGTTTGCCTGGCATCATCTACATCTGTGATTAATTGAAATGAACTGGAGGGCACCATGATAATCCGGTAGCGATGAGGCAGGTCCAAAGCCTCCATGAATTGTTGAATCAGATGGGGCTCCAGACCTAGTTCGCGGGCCTTCGCGCGGCAAAGTATCAGCATTTCCGGCGAATTGTCCACGCCTTCAATGTCGACACCATCCATCAGGTAATCCAACAATAGGCGACCTGTACCACAACCGACATCCAGCACTCGGCCTCCATGCTGGTTAATGAATTCCCGGTAAAAAAATCGATCGGTCCATTGTGAAGTATCTCCGCGAAACAAATCCCAGGTTTGCGCTAATAAACCCCGATATTCGTAATCTTGATCATCCAAAGGAGTATTCTCCTATGTTGCACCTGCTTCCATCGTTCCATCTGAAGCCTGGATACCCGCGGTAGGGATGTCTGCATGGCGGAAAACGAACAGACGATTGGGATCGGGGGATAAAGGCGTAAATTTTATTTATCGGCAACATTTCTCAATCTGTGGAGATCGTGATAGTCATCCAATCCTCTACTGAAAACTGAGCCTGTTCTGGGATGGGTCCCGTGAGCATCTCCAATCTGCTGCAATCGCCTGATAAATCCTCGGGCCACGAGAGCACAGACCGGTAGTTCGGTGAACCAATGGAGGTCACCGCCAGGCGCAGCGAACCCTCCGGCATCGCTATCTGGTATTCAACCTCATCGGGATTTCCCATTCGTCCATTACTGGCAATCCATCCTTCTTGCAGCAGATGTGTACGGCGCGCTTCTTGCGCTTGAGAGCTGTCTGTTGTCTCCCGGCAACACCATTCAAAACCCCTTATCTGCTCCCATACCCCATCACCAAGCAGGTACACTGCGGTTCCAATCGCTGCGGATGAATGCAGTATAGAGACTTGCTCTGCCTGATCAACGCAGATGCTGGTAACAGGTTCTGGCTTTGCCCTTATCCCCAGAAATAGATAACCGCCGGCGTACATCAGGAATATTTGGCCTTCATCAACCAGATCGATCTGAAAGGCCGATTTCCACTCATCCTCAGATAAAACCCCGTCAATGATCGCTTCGGTTCCAGGTGGCACAACGTATTCTAAATCCTTGGCCTCAGGTTCATCTGTTGGCGGTAAGGGTGTTTTCAAAGGTTGTGAAGTAGGTGTTGGAAAAATTTTAGTGGGCGTCATCTTAGGCTGCGAGGTCGGCGTCGGAAGAATTTTCGATTGCGTCATCGTTGGTTGAGTTGCTGTTGGCTGGGCTGGTGTTGATGTCGGAACACAGCCCACCCCAATGCTCAAACTTAGACCCATAATTACAATTATTTTATTTATGCGGGTTGTGATGTTGGATCTCTGCATTATCTTTTCTCCCGGTGTGAGTTTATCGGAAAAGTACTGCTAATAATTAGGAATCAAAGGTTGCAGATTCTCATCTGCAGTTCAATCAATCTTCTTGGTTAGAGTACCAGTGCATCGTCTGCTGGGTTCACAACCCCCGGTCAATTAACTCCCTCCAGAATAGTTCTAGATTCTGGATTCCATCTTTATTAGCCCTCTACTTTCCCAGGATAAAAATATCCGCTTACCTCCAAACAAACTTGACGGCTCCTGGATAAAAAGAACTAGGTACGATGTCTCGCGCCAGTTCTTGATCTTCGGTATATTCTATTTATGCTAATTCATCAATAAACTCATGCAGCCGGTTCTTCCATCCCGGCGGTATGCAGAACTGAGGAGAACTCAAGCCCTTCCTGGCCGCGCTCAACCCGAATTAATTCCCCTTCAAGAAAATCACCTGATA
>DATKXE010000223.1:0-17816 GCA_035529195.1 Anaerolineales bacterium | reverse complement strand
TCGATCCCGTTTGTGGTATGGAAGTTGATGAAAAGACAGCCGAATGGATATCCGAGTACAAAGGTACAACTTATTACTTCTGCGCACCCGGTTGCATGGCATCTTTCGAAAAAGATCCTGAGAAATATCTGAGCGGTGGGGGACACCACGATCATCACAATCACAACCACTAAAAAATTCTCTTTAAGGTTTCCCAAAAAAGGTGGTGCCAGCTGGCACCACCTTTTTTTACTGCTGGTTTCTCTACAATGATCTCCGGGAAACAGCGCTGCAAAATATTGACAACCTGGCTTTCTGGGAGGTATAATAATACCTGAATATCTGCTCATATATTAAATCATTAGATTATGGATTCTATGGAAACCACCACATACCATAACCCATTAGACGATCTCAAAGCGCAGCATGTCGCTGAATTGTTTAGCGTTCTAGGCGATACCAGCCGGGTGAAGATCATCGCGGCTTTATTGAATGGTCCGATGAATGTCCAATCCTTGGCAGACGCTGTGGGAATCAGTCCTTCGGGGATCTCCCATCACATGCGCAGCTTGCGCCAGTTGCGCCTGGTCCGAGCTCACAAGCAGGGCAGGCAGGTTTTCTATTCTCTCGATGACCAGCACGTCGAAGAACTTTTTCAGCGTGGCATTGACCACGTCATGCATGGTTGATCACTATGAATGAGAACACTCTCGAGATTGAAATCCCCCTGCTGATCCCTGGAGTAACTGATCACCAAGATAATTGTCTGGAGAGATTGGAAACTGCGCTCAACAACCAAAGGGGAATCCTGCGCGCCCACATCGAATACCACCAGGAGCCTCTAATTCTATGCCTGCATTACAATCCCGGCCTGACCTCAATTGAAGATGTCCGCCGAATCGCGACCCAAACTGGCGCCAACATTGCCAATCGCTACCACCACGCAGTGATTCCGATCGAGGGAATGGATTGCTCGGATTGTGTCACAGTAATTGAACACAGTCTCAACCGGATCGATGGTGTTCTGGATGTCAAAGCCAGCTACACCGCTCAAAAGATATTCGTTGAATTCGACTCAATAACCACCAACCAGAGAACCATAGAACGGCGCATACAAGATCTCGGCTACTCGATCCAGCGAGCTGGTACTCGCAAATGGTATCAGGAAAACCGGTCGCTAATCTTCAGCCTGGCTGCTGGATTGGTATTGTTTATCGGCTGGTCTGGCGAGCAGTTCTTTGGTTTTCCTGATGAGTTCAGTTTAGCTCTCTACCTGGCAGCTTACCTACTCGCGGGCTGGGATATTGCCATCCATGCCTGGCATGCATTAAAAGCACGCACTTTCAATACCGATCTATTGATGATCGCAGCGGCAATGGGCGCTGCTTTCCTCGGCGAATACGCGGAAGGCGCCTTGCTGCTTTTCTTGTTCAGCCTGAGTCATGCAATGGAAGACCGTATTCTCGATCGAGCCCGGGGTGCCATCCGCGCTTTAGCAGATTTTGCGCCCAAAACTGCGCTGATACAGCGAGGGAAGATCCAGTTAGAAATCCCTGTTGAGGAATTAGTTCTGGGTGATGCAGTCATTGTTCGCCCAGGTACACGTATCCCGGTTGATGGGGACATCATCAGCGGTTCATCAAGTGTTGATCAAGCCCCTGTAACGGGAGAATCAGTACCTGTAGATAAGATAGTAGCGGATAAAGTGTTCGCTGGTTCATTGAACGGAGGTGGAGCGCTCGAGATACGTGTCACCAGGTTGGCGAAAGATAGTACCCTGTCCCGGATTTCGCAATTGGTTGAACAGGCTCAGGCAGGGAAATCACCTACCCAATTATCGACTGACCGCTTTATGCGTTGGTTTGTGCCTGGGGTATTAGTTGCCGACTTGTTGTTGATCCTGATTCCACCCCTGTTCGGAGTTCCATTCAGCGAATCCTTCGCGCGTGCCATGGTGCTGCTGGTTGCCGCTTCACCCTGTGCACTGGCATTGGGCACTCCAGCTGTGATCATGGCTGGTGTTGCTCAAGCTGCCCGCAATGGCGTCCTGGTCAAGGGAGGCGTATACCTGGAAAATCTTGGGCGGTTAAAAGCCATGGCCTTTGATAAGACCGGTACGATCACCAAAGGCAAGCTGCAGCTGACAGATATTCTCTCGACAGATTCAGTCAATGAAACAGAACTGCTCGCCCTGGCAGCAGCTATCGAGCTGCGCTCAGCACACCCAATTGCCAAAGCCATTGTCCAGGCAGCGAAAAACGACCATATAGCACTTCCCGAGGTCAGTAAAGTGGAAGCGTTTACAGGAAGTGGGATGCGCGCGGAATATCAGGAACAACCTGTGTGGATCGGCAGTACCCGCATGCTCAACCAGACCAACATGCAGATAGATCCAAAGATCCTTGCCCATGATAAATCCCTTGCTGAGCAAGGAAAAACTACCATGGCAGTCAGCATGGGTAATAAATTCCTTGGTCTGCTAGCGGTTTCAGATACTCTGCGTCCAGATATTCGATCCACAATTAATGCGTTATCCAACATGGGGATCAAACATACGGTGATGCTGACGGGGGATAATCAGCAAGCAGCCGCTTATATCGCCCACCAAGTTGGGGTGGATGAAATTCGCGCCGAGCTGATGCCAGAGGATAAGGTCACAGCCATTCGATCTTTGGTTGACCTTTACCAAGAAACTGGCATGGTCGGCGACGGTGTCAACGACGCCCCGGCGTTAGCTCAGGCTACTGTTGGGATCGCTTTAGGTGGAGCCAGCACAGACGTTGCTCTTGAAACAGCAGATGTGGTTCTAATGGCTGATGATCTGACGAAATTACCTTTTTCTGTTGGATTAGGCAGGGCTACTCGCAGATTGATTTTACAAAATTTAGCCATCGCGCTGGGTGTGATTATGGTGTTGATGATCGCGGCCCTATTTGGTTTAGCAGGACTCGGGGTTACGATTGTCATCCATGAGGGCAGCACACTCCTCGTAGCTCTTAATGCCCTGCGTCTGCTCAGGTACAACTAGGTTATGTGTAAAAGCCATTCACCAAGGGAACAGACAATTACAATTAAGCAATACTGAAACCTTCCAAGAGGGGTTTAAAAGAATCCCCAGCGGGGGATATCCGCCAGGAATTTGGCAAGGGCGCGATGGAATATGATATTACTGCGCTGCAAAGGCGGAGTTCTCAAAAACCTGAACCGTCCACGCCAACCGGCGTTATCCAAAACGAACTCTGTGAATTCTCCTCCACAGTATTCACTGATCAATTTTCGCCAAAAAACTTGCCCGGTTTGATTTCTGGGTTCTTGAGCGATTTCCCAGCGCCCCGGAAAACGAAAAAATTAATCTAAGGCGACCTGGGTACCCACACCCTGGCGGCAGTATCCTTTCATCACAAGAAATTCAGCGATCATCATTCCGGATCGATCACTATCCAGCTGTTGTGGAAAATAAGTGCCTCTCCTCAGCAGAGCGAATCCAGCCGATTCTCCATGAACCCTCACTAGGAAAGGAAAGTGATCTGGCTGAGTCCAGTAATGATCCAGGTAGAGGTAGCTGAACAATCCAGTACCATCCACTTCAATATCGGATATCTGGCCGAACTCTTACAGGTAGTACTGCAATAAATTACTCAGAATGCTGATTTCTTGATGGGATGCCGCGGAAACTTCAACCTGCATGTCTAGTAGAACCCTGCTTATAATTCTGGTCGCCGCAGGTGCCACTCGCTGGCACTTTCATATGCCTGGGCCGCGCGCAGCAAAGCAGCCTCACCCCAAGGGCGGGTGATAATTTGCAGGCCTATCGGCAAGCCCTGATCGGTAAAACCGCAGGGTAGCGAGATTGCAGGCAAACCGGTGAAATTAAAAGGTGCGGTGAAGCGGGTTAAGGTGCCAGCTTGCTGAACTGCGTCTGGACCAACCAGGAGTGGCGCAGCTATGGGTGTGGTCGCGGTGAGCAGTAAATCGTATTCGCTGAAAAATTGCTCAAATTTACGTCGCATGAGCGCCTGGTTTCTGCGCGCAAGGCTGTACTCGCCGGATGTATATGCCGCTCCCATCTCCAGCCTTTCGCGAACATCTGTGCCAAAATTTTCGGGCTGCTCTTTAAGGCGATCCTGGTGAAATGCTGCCGCATCACTGGTAACCATGAGCCCATTTTTCTTGGCTGATTCGTGGGCACCCTGGAATTCAACCGGTTCGATCTTGGCACCCAAACCTGCGAATACACCAGCCGCATCTCGTACGGCAGCCAAAACCTGCGCATCCCCCTGGTTGAAAAAAGCGTCTTCAGCCAGCGCAATGCGCCAACCCCGAACGCCGCCCATTAATTGCGCCAGATAATCGGGTACGCCCATATCCGCTGAACCCGGGTCTTGAGGATCGTATCCAGCGATCGCCTGAAGCAGCAAAGCCACATCTCTTGTGCGACGCGCCATCGGACCAGGATGATCAAGATTCCAACTCAAGGGAACCACCCCCCGCAGGCTTATCCGTCCATAAGTAGGCTTCAATCCAACTACACCGCTCAAGGCGGAAGGAATGCGGATCGAGCCTCCTGTATCACTGCCCAAAGAGCCTATGCAAAGCCCTGCCGCCAGTGCTGCGCCACTACCACCAGACGAACCACCCGGAGTACGCTCAAGATCCCAGGGATTATGGCAGGCACCAAAGTGGGGATTGTTGTTGGTTACCCCCAAAGCAATTTCATGCAGATTCAATTTACCAAGATTGACTGCTCCGGCAGCATTCAGCCGTTCAACAACAGCCGCGTTTTCCTTGGGCACCCAATCCTTAAAGAACAAAGATCCGGCTGTGGTGAGGGTACCGCGAGTTTCATACAGATCTTTGAATGCGATTGGAATACCATGCAGCCAACCCCGGTAAACACCACTCTGAATCTCCGAATCTGCTTCACGAGCTTGCAGGAGTGCTTTTTCTGGGGTTAGCGTGATAAAGCAATTTAATTTTGGTTCCAATAGAGCTATGAGATCAAGGTGTGCTTGGACAAGATCTTCTGATGAGATCTCTCGTTTAGCGATTAAATCCGAGGCCTCCGCCAGAGATAAGTAATTGAGATCCATTACGAGATAACCTCCAACTCTAGTTAACAAGAAAAAACGGGCGAATCTTTATCGCCTGATTGACAATCTGAAATTGTTCCTTAACCAGGGATTACTCGCCATCGAGCAGCTTCTGTATATCCTTCAGGGCTTGATCTGGAGATCGAAAATGGATCGCGTGCAGCCCGGCAGCTTTGGCGCCATCAACATTGTGAAGGAAATCATCCACGAAAACGGCTTGCGATGGCTCTACATTTACCTTCTCAACAGCCATTTGGTAAATCAGCTGGTCAGGTTTAACCAAACCGACCTCTGCAGAAATGACCAGCTGATCAAATGCATCCTCGATCTTCCAAGTCTCTTCAATCATCTGGCGCAGATCATCCCAAGCATTACTCAATAAAGCAATTTTATACCGCGAGCGTAGAGCACGCAGGAAACTTATTAGCTTTTCATCCAGGATGTCTCCGGCCCAAAATTCTAATGGCACTTGGTTGAAATCATCATCAGACAACCCCAGGGAATCCTGGACCGCGTTCCAATGCTCTTGGGCAGTGATCTCACCTTTTGTCGCCCGAACAGCGCTCTGACTATCGAAGATCAGAACGCTAAGTTCATCGTAAGTTAATCCCAAGCGAGCAGCAAGCTGAGTGCGCGGCTTTCGATTTTCAGTGCGCACCAACACCCCTCCCATGTCAAAAATAACCGCTCGAATAACCATACCACCTCCTGGATTGGTGGGTACGCTGTGCTGCTTGATTGTAAACCAAAGCCTGGATATATTCCAATCGGTTAGAATTTCTTCCAATAGACAGTATATCTTTTCTCTTCTCGAAAGCCAACACTCTCATAGAGATTCAGTGCTCCGGTCGGATTCTGTGTGTCGACACCCAGGGCAGCATGGTCCATGTCCATATCCTTGAACATTTGCAGGCTGCGGGTCAGCAAAGCGCGCGCCAACCCACGTCGCCGCCAAGGTCTGCGAACACTAATGTTTTCCGTCCAGCCGCGCAGTCGATCGTACTCCTCATTTTCCTTCTCATTCAAGAAATTCAGCACCATCCCAGCAACCTGGTCTCCATCCCAGGCCACTCTCCATAGGTTTGGATCATTCAGCGGATCCTTCAACCAGCGCTGATAATCTTGCTCGGTACCTTCTACAAATCCCCAATGATCCTGGAACGCTTCCTGATCCGCTTCCCACAATTGACGGTATTGGTCGGGCTGCACTTTGCGAATCTCCAGACCTGCCGGCATGGGGGTAATTTCGACTGGATCAGAAAGCGGACGCACCATTGTAAAACTAAATCGAACAGGTGAATAACCCGCTTCTTTGAATATGGCTTCCTTTCCAATTTCCGTGTCGGAAGTAAAGCCCTCATAATAGCGTGGGGTATCTTTCTTGATCACACCCTCAGCCAAAAGATTTTGCGAGATTTGATGCAGGTGCTCTTCAAAGTAGCGCAGCATCACCGCGCCAATACCTTTGCGCCTGAAATCCGGATGTGAGAAAGCAATTTGAAATCCGATCCACTTACCTTCACCATCAATATTCCACTCTACACGCCCATATGCGACCGGTTGATCGTTGATTTCAACAAAGAGCATATCCCGGAACAGATCACAATTGTTTAAATGCTCATATACGCGAGCAATATCCTCCAGGGTATCCGTGCGATCAACCTGGTCGGGGCCTTTGCTGGCATTGATTAAATCCAGTATATTCTGATAATCGGACTTCCCACGGAATCCCCGGAATTCCAGACCAGGAATATCTGGAGCATAAGGTAAAGTGATTTTTTCTTGTATTACTGGTTGAGCAGTCATTTCTTTTTCCTCTTATTATGATAAACCTCATATCTATTGATTCGATTGTGTCTGATCGTCTTTTTCAGGTAGTTTAAATTTGAAATAAACCGGGATAATGGCCAACAATCCTGCCCAAGCGGTCAAGGTAAAAGTAAAGCGTGGGCTGACCCTTTCCCACAGCTGGGCTCCGATCAATGGGGCAGGCAAAGAAACCACCCCAAGGCTGGTTTGGAATAGACCAAATGCAGTCCCACGTATTTTTTCCGGAACGGCCTTGCTGATCAGCGACTGGTAAGCGGGAGACATCAAACCAACTCCTAAACCAAACAAAGCCCAGGCAGCTGCATAACCGATGAAATCGGAAACGCGTATGAAGGTCATCATGGCCAGGAATTCAAACAGGAAACCAAGCATGATTGGCAAACGATCGCCCTTCTTGTCGGCCAACCAACCAGCTGGCATGGTGGTCAGCATCATGAAGATACCGAAAATCGATTCGAGCCAACCGATTTGTTGGATTGACATGCCGCCGATATCCTGTAAATAAATTGGTACCAGTGTAAAAGACATCGAGAATGCCACATCTCGCACACCATCGGTGAGCAGGATCCAGGTAACCAAACCTCCCGCCATGATCATGCCCACCATCAGACCCAGGTCGCGCTTCAAGCTGACGAGAGACAGTTTTTTGGGGTCTGATTCTTCCGTTCTGGCGGCTGTGCGCGCCATGGCAACACGAATGATTGTGGCGATCAAATACAAACCTCCTGCGACGCCCAACATGATCCGAAATCCATAGGTGTCAGCAAGCCATCCCCCCAATGGGGGTCCAATGACTGCCACGATCATGAAAATGGTTTCCGTGATACCGAAAACTCGCGCCCGGCTCTCTTCTGCGGACTCTTCAGCAATAAAGGCGCTGAAGCTGGGTCCCACCAGTGAACGAGTAATCGAGGATAGACCTTCTCCCACCAGCACCCACTGCCAGGTCGGTGCCAGGATCAGACCAAGGTAGGAAAACACACCTGCGACGCTGCCCATAGCAATACTGCGCAGGCGCCCTAATGAATCGGAGATCCAGCCACCCAGGATTTGTAAAGCCAGGGGGACGATCTGCGAAAGGGTAAAGAATAACCCGATCTGGATCACACTGGCATTTAAGGATTTTAAATAAAGCGGCAGAAGTGGCCCATACATGTTCCCACCTGTGTTCGCCAGCACCATAGCTACCATGAACAACAGCAGCTTGCGGGATATCAAGGGTGCAGGTTTCCGCTGTGCGGTGGCAGGGCCTTCTTTATCACTAATCTTCCCAATAGTTTCAGCAGCCATCAAGAAACTCTCTTGACCAACTTCATGTGTCCGCAATTCCTGCTCTGATCCAATCCCGTGTCACAGGATAGGAATAGGCGATCGGGGTCCTTGCGCAAGCCACGGATAGTGAACAAAGAGCTGCTCACCCCACACCCGGACAAGAAAAAATGCGGCAGGGAGATGCTATTTACAGGAAATTGATTATCCATTTCGATGCAGCTTTCCAGCACGTTTTGCGTACTTTTCAGCCAACCCGAAAACCCACAACCCAACCGGAATCGCGATCAATCCCATGATCAGGGTTGGCCAGATAAATGGCCAGAGATCTGAAGTTGGGATGCCCTCTAGTAATGCCAGGCGGGTACCGTCCAAGACATACGTAGCCGGACTGAGCACTGCCAGCTGTTGCAGCAGCTCTGGCAGTACGCTGATCGGGTAATAAACACCTGAAACCAGAAGCAGCACCGCGATGATCACGTGAGTCATCTGGGAACCGCGTTCGGGAAAAAGTAATGGCAAGATCGACCCCATAATGCCGACTCCGATAAAGGACAAGCTTCCAACGATCAGCATCAAAATTCCGCCAAACATGTTCGCGCTGGACATGTCGATATCGAACAATAGCACTGTGACAACCAGGATGATGCTGGAAAAAATCAAGCTGTAAATCACAGCGAAGAAAGTTTGCCCAGCCATGTGAGTCACCCGCCGGACAGGCGCCATCAAGGTATATTCAATCGTTCCCTCCCATCGCTCCATACCAATAACATCTGTGATCCAGTAGAAAATCAAGGAGAGATAACGCCAAACCAGCGTCCCAACCACCAGATACAGCACCAAGTAACGACCATCAACATTCTGGTTACCACCGAGCTGCTCCATCCCCATCCCGATGTAACTGACCGAAAGGCTGTTCGCGATCGAGTATGCCAGCCAAACCACTTCCCAAGAGAGATAGCGCTTGACCAGGTTGGCATTGCGCTCCATAAATGCATAGGTTGCTCTAAACTCATTTACCAAGGTCGTCATAAAAGTAGCCTCTTTTCCCATTCTTCCCGCAGGATACCCATAAAAATCATGTCGAAACGCTGCCCTTCGCGGTTGAGATACTGGCGAGAGCGCCCTTCCACGATAAATCCTGCTTTTTCATATGAACGGATGGCACGTTGGTTGTAATCAAAAACATTTAACGATAAACGATGCAGATTCAGCTCATCGAAGGCATAACGCTGCAGGATCTGCATGGCATCTGTGCCGTACCCCTTACCCCAATATTCGCGTTCTCCCAACCCGATGCCTACCCAAGCATCTCCATGCACCCAGCGTATGCCATCCAATCCAACAAAGCCGATAGTGCGTTCTTCCACCAAAGTGCGAATCAGAAAGAACAGCTCATCGTTCTTCTGCTCCTCGAGCAGGTCCTTCTCTAACCATTCTTTATGCTTACCCACTGATAATAGCCGTGCGGGATCGGTATCCAGCAAACGCACAAACTCAGAATCGCTCATCCACTTAGCGAACATTGCAGCATCTCCCGCTGGATCTGGTGCGACCAAATACACAAGTTCACCCCGGAATAGGGTCTTTCCCGTATGGGCATTGCTTGTTTGTTCCAATCTAGATTCAGCTTCCATCATGATTGCTCCCATTCCTCACGTAATATTCCCAGGTGGATCCCATCCCATCGCTTACCTGCCCGGTGAAATACATCCCGCCTGCGAGCCTCCTCTTTAAATGCTTCTTTCCCAAACAGTCGCAGCGCAGCCTGGTTGTATGCAGGAACGGCCGCACTGATCCGAAAGAGATTGAGTTCCCGAAAGGCGTAGCGCAACAGCAATCTCAATGCATCAGTACCAAATCCCTTGTTCCTTTCTGCAGGATCACCGATGCCAAGAGAGAGCGAGCATACCCCATGACTCCACTCGATCCAATCCAGCCTGGCAAATCCAAGCAGCTGGCCCGGTTCTTTTACCACTGGAAGTGGTAAATGACGAATAGTGAAATAAAACTGGTTTCCTTTCTCATCCATTTCCTTCTCAATCTCGGTATATTGCTTCTCGAGCTGCGCAGGAGAGAGTGGTCTTACCAGATCTGTACCCAACATGCGTTGATAATCACCATCCAATGTCCAACCAGATTCGAGCTGAGCGTCCAGCTCAGGATTAATCGCTGCCAGGTAAACCAGCTGGCCTTCAAATAAATGTGTGTTCAAATTCATCTGAGCGTCCTTCAAAGATTCTTGTTGGTTTTCGCTATTCGACTTCCTCTTTCACCAGGGTTTTTCCAGTTAGCTCCAGGAAAACATCCTCCAAGGTTGGTTCATGCCCATTCGGAGAGATAATCTTCTTCAAGTCTTGGGGGGTATCCAATGCCGCAATTTTTCCGCTGTCAATAATCGCGATTCGGTCACACAGGTTGTCCGCTTCCAACATATCATGGGTTGTGAGCAGGATGGTTGTGCCAGATTCCTGGTTAAGTTCCTCAATCACTTCTTGGACCTCCCGCTTCGAGCGTGGATCGAGTCCGGTCGTTGGTTCATCCATCAACAGCAGGCGGGGACGAGAGAGCAGTGCTCGCGCAATGGCTACTTTCTGCTGCATTCCACGTGACATCTCATCCATTGGTTTATAGATAGAACGTTTCTTCAAACCCAGACGGAGCAAGATTTCTTCAACGCGGATGCGCGTCTCTTTACCATTCATGCCGTATAAACGGGCGCCATAAAGCAGGTTTTCCATCGGGGACAGCTTCTTGAAAAAGCTCGCTTCAACTGAAACCCGGTTGATCCGCCGCTGGACTTCCATCGGCTGTTTAACAACATCGTACCCAAATACTTGAATGTCACCTTTATCGGGCAACAATAGCGTGGCAATCAGGCGGATCAGGGTTGACTTCCCCGAACCATTGGGTCCCAATACACCAAATATTTCACCTTCATCAACCTCGAAGGAAACATGATCTACCGCTACAACCGCCGGTTTATTACCGTTAGAGCTAGTATTGAAGATCTGCTTCCATAATGAAGGTTCCAACTTACCAAATTTCTTAAAAACATTGTGAACCACGATTGCTTGAACCATCTTGAACTCCTTCGAATTGACACAAAAAAGCCACGGGGCTTCCCGTGGCAGGTAAAGGCGATCATCACTAAATAAAAAGCCACGGGATTGGAGTACAACCGTGGCTGTCGAATTCCTGAAATCTATCTTACTGTTCGATCAGTAGGCGCACTCCGAAAAGGAAAAAGCCTGACCGCTAGCGGAAGCGGCACGGCGAATTCGAGCAATGTAATCAGAAACTTTCAACATTAATATCCGACTCCTTTCGGGATTTCTAATGGCGACAGTCTACCATGGAGATCTGGGACATGTCAAGTCATTAATGAAAGATTAAAATTATGTGTTGTTTTGGCTACTGCCTGTTTAGCTGGATTGTATCAATAACCTCGTTCTGGCGGTTGATAAATTTCAAGATCACCATATCCTGATCAGCTTCAACCAGCATGGCACCATAATCATCGTTATAGCGCACCTGGCTGCCTTCTATCACCCCAAAGAATAAGTATTTAGACATCCCACCCAACCCGTTGACAAAGTACTGAATGCCATCCCTGGATATTCGTTCGTAGGTATGATCGTGCCCAGACAAAACGACATCTGCACCCCATTCAGCAAATGGCCACTGCATCCAATCCACTGGGCCATGCATACCTGATGAGTAAGGAGCATGGTGAAAATAGACGATCTTCCAAGGGCTGGTTGAGGCGGCGAGATGGGATTGCAGCCACGCTGCCTGTTGGGAGCTTCGCCCGACACCATCCGGCTCGCGGGAATCACTGTCCAGGACAAAGAAGTGCACTGGTCCCCGTTCAAAATCATAATAGCGTTCATTACCCGGCAAGGTGAAATAATCAAGGTAGGGCTCTGCTCCAGGAGAGTGCCAGTCATGGTTGCCTAAGCTGGGGAAAAAACGATTCTCATGAGACCCTTCCCCATAGCTGCCCTGATAGGGTGTAATAAATTCATGGAAAAATTGACCAACATGTTCATCGATCGTTTCTGATTCGCCATCCGGGTAATTGTTATCACCCGTGGTGATGATGAAATCCGGTGCCCAGCTTTTCACCAGGTCTGCTACCTCAGATTCTGCCTCAGAACCGCTCCCATAATCACCGATCACCGCGAAGCGTACATTTTGGGGAACAGGTGTGTCCTCAAGTGTTGGGGTCGGCAATATTGCTGTAGGAGTATCGGTGAATTGAGGAGGAGATGGTGGTCGGGTGAGAGTTGGCGATGGAATTGGGGTGAAGGTTAGTGTAGGCAGAGGGGTTTCAGTTGGTAATGGAGGAGGGGGTTGTGATGCTGGAATACAGGCGGGAAGAAAAACAGCGAACAGGAAAGCTGCAGCAAGCACCCATCGAAATTGGTTAATCGGTTTAATTAGACACTTCACAAATTCATCCATGATTCATTCTCTAATAATATTTGGTTTTACTGATTTTGTTCAGGGCGATTTTTGTTGTAGGTGAGGCAAATACCAATAGGAAAGTGGTTTCACCAGGTCAATATCATCGATAACTACTCCTTGGCGGTTGATGAAGCGAAAGCGGATCTTTCCAATGGAGACATCAACCAGCATAGCGCCGTAATCTTCGTTATAGCGCAGCTGGCTGCCGTCCACGATATCAGGGAACCCATAAATTGACTTACCGCCTAAACCATTGACAAAGTACAGGATGCCATCCTGGGTGATGCGCTCGTAAGTGTGATCGTGACCCGCAAGTATCACATCAGCACCCCAATCAGCAAAGGGCCACTGCCTCAAAACATTGGAACCATGGTCCCCTGATGAATAGGGCGCATGGTGCAGGACAACGATCTTCCAAGGATAACTTGAATTGGCCAGCTGGGATTTCAGCCACGCTGCTTGAACTGATGTGCTAGATATGCCATCCGGTTCGTTAGCATCACTATCCAGGACAAAGAAGTGTACCGCACCCCAGGTGAAATCATAGTAGCGTTCATTCCCTGGCAAGGTGAAATAATCCAGATAGGGCTGCGCATCAGTTGTGTTCCAATCATGATTACCCAGGCTGGGGAAAAGTCGATTGATCTGCGCACCTTCGCCATAGCTGCCCTTGTATGGATAAATGAATTCGCGGTAGTATTTGCCGATATTCTTATCAATCGTGTCTGCCGAACCGTTGTTATAATTATTATCTCCAGTGGTGACGATAATGTCCGGATCCCAGCTTTTAACCAAAATAGCTTCATCAGCTTCAGCCTCAGAATCAGACCCATAGTCTCCAATTACGGCAAAACGCAAGCTCCCAGATTGAACTTGTTGTGTTTTTATCCCAGCATCAGAATCAAAAATTTGGAGCCCAGACAATGCCTGTGATGGGCTGACATTCGACCTTTGCGCAGAAAAAAATGTCCCACCACCAGAAGAACCAGGGAACAATCCAATAAATACACAGGCGAACAAAACAAAACCATATTTGGTTTTCATGAATTTACCCACAGTATCCATCCATTATTTATCCACCAATTGGTACAGACCACCATTTTGATCGACAAAATAGATTTCCCCACGCTCATCTTCTCCGAACGAAGTTATGGGGGTGTCCGCCTGGAATAATAACCTGTTCTGCCAGGAGCCGTCTTGAGAAGGATACAAGCCCCAGACGTAACCCGATCCATAATCGCCATAAATGTAGATGCCGTTCCATTCAGGAAATTCCTCTCCTCTGTATACCACACCACCAATCACAGTGAAGCCCTGATCGCGACCATATTCTGCCACAGGATCGGTCAAACCCAAGTCCCCAGGCGGTAAAATCGCCCCAAAGGCATGAGAGCCTTCCCGATAATTCCAGCCAAAGTTGGCTCCCCCCGGGTGTCCAGCAGGTAGAAAGTCGATCTCCTCCCAGGATCCCTGACCAACATCACCGATGAAGAGATCTCCAGTCAAGCGATCGAACGAAATGCGCCAAGGATTTCGCAATCCAACCACCCAAACTTCAGGAGCTGCTCCTCCACCAACAAAAGGATTATCGGGAGGAATGGCGTAACCATCAACCTGATCCACATCCAGTCGCAGCAGCTTGCCCAGGAGAACACTCTTGTTTTGAGCGTTACCGAGCGGATCACCGCCGCTGCCACCATCCCCCAGAGAAACGTAGAGGTAGCTGTCCGGTCCAAATTTCATGTCGCCACCATTGTGATTGGCGTAAGGCTGTTCAACAACCAGCAGCTTCTCTTCAGAAGCAGGGTTGGCCTTAGCGGGATCTTCAGAGACTTCATATCGGGCGATAACGGTATCCCCATTTATATCTGTGTAGTTGACAAAGAAATATCCGTTTTCCGAGTATTGAGGGTGAAATACCAACCCCAACAAACCGCGCTCACCACAACAACTAACCAGCCCGGTGATGTCAAGGAAAGGCTCTGCCAGCAGATCGTTATCTCTGATCACCAGGATCATTCCTGATTGCTCAAGTACAAATAGACGATCAGAGCCATCCCCGGCATGGACCAGACCGATTGGGCGGTTCAAACCACTGACGATCAACTTCCAGCCATATTGCTCGGGATCCGGGAATTGGGTCGGGTATGATCTGTTTAAAGTAGGAATGATGGTTGGTGGATGCGCAGGGGGTGTAGTGGCTGTCTTAGTTTGAATTACGGCGGAAGGTTCAGGTGGGAGAAGAGTAGCTGTTGGCAATATTTCCGAGCTTGAGAAATTGGTTGGAGTGGGTGTTTGCGAGATCTGGTTGTCTGCACCTCCACAGGCGGTAACCAACACTAATACTATAAACCATAGGAAAAGGGTAAACAAGCGCTTCAATATTTCCTCTTTGTTCGCTTTTCACTCCTCTTCGGTAAACTCGGCATCGACAATTTCATCATCATCGATCTGCTGAGGGTCTCTCCATTGACCTGGAATTTCGCCGGCCAAAGCCGCCTTGTGTTCATCAACTACGCCTTGAGGGCACAGCTCAACAAAGATAAACAGACCAAAACCGATTATGGCAGCATCGTCTATGGGACCAATAATCAAATCTGGTATCACCAGATAAATCAGGGTTCCAATGGGAATCAGTTTCAAGAATGGATTCACCCGAGGATCACGCAGGAGACGGAAAACTAATTTGAAATGATTAGATATTTCATTGAACACCCCACCACCGCCGGAATTAACCATTGAGTTTTTTTTCTTGTCAGACATGATAACCTCGAAGGATGCCAAAATGAGCGTAAACCAGTGTTAATCACAAATGGGCAAAACGAAAATCAACACCAATCCGTTAATCGGGATGCCTCCCGTAAAAATGCTGTGCATCAAATCTCAAACCTAATCAATAGTATTATAGATCAGGAGCGACATGGATGTTTGATAAATGACTATTCATTAATCTCAAAGACTTCACCCGCGCCGTTGCCTTGAACTTCAGGGAAATAAAGCTGATAAGCCCTGGGTGGTAAAACCCGGTATTCGCCAGGCAGCAAGGTCACCATCTGATAGACGAGCTCGTATGTCCCCAGAGGTAAATAATCTGCTGCCCAGGAAATTCGGTCATCATATATTCTTGGAGCGCTGAAATCCCACCACCCCCACCCTTGTTCAAATATTGTGTTTGTATTGTACTGCTTTTCTTGGTTGGTGGTCAAACTAATATCGAGAATTTCCGCTCCAGCTGGGATATAGTCTTCAACCATTAAGTAATATGTGGATTCAGGTACGGTGAGAGTCAAACGAACATTGACCAGCTCGCCATTCTTAGCCTGGTTAATTGCAGGACAGTCTTCATCCAAACAATTCACATCGGAGGGAAAATACTCCCGGGTGATATTGATCCCCCGATCCAGCGGAGCAACATCTTCGACCGGTCGATACACGTTGAGGTGAGTATTATAGTAAAGCCTTCCTACGCCATCACCACGCATTATCGTCAAGCTGTTTGGCTCACTAGGATATAGACTGGATATTGAGGTACTAGTCTCAATTGGCGTGAGTTGGGAACTACCAACCGCCTCCCCAGCTACCAAAGGTTTATCGTTGAGGTCAGCAGAAAATTCAAATTCACCACTTAGTTCTCCCGTCCCTTTCATTACCTGTGCTAATGCCATAAGAGCCCAGGAAGACTCATAAGTAGAACTCCAGGCACCTGACGCACTGCGGTGAGCCATCAAATAACGCAGTGCGTCTGCGACCAAGGGCGAAGCAGGATCTTGATTGGCCAGGGCATAAAGGACCACTGCTGTAGATTGAAGGGTCGTGCTCATATTTTGCCAGCTGGCTTCCTGGTTCTCCCAGTGTGCACCAGTCGCGGAGCGCTGCGCACTTCCCTCCAAGTCTGAATAAAGCACCTGGATGCGTTCATCTCCTGGGGCGAGATTCTCCAAAGTCATGGCCAAATAAGCTAGAGCCCAGGGATTTAATCTTGAACGCGCCGTGAAAAGACCGGAGGCACCAACCAAATCGCCTTCTCCTGCTTGAGAGAGCATATAATGCACAAATGCAAGGCGGTCGAATTGCCAGGAGTCAACCAGCATATCTGGAGTTGGCAGTGTGGCAGTTAAGTAATCTATTGCCGAATTGATCACCTCAGCTTCGATTTCAATACCCGCTTCCCTGGCCCTAACCAAACCAAAGAGGGCATAGGCTGTTATATAGGTATCACTCCGATCACCTTTCCACCACCCCCAACCACCATCGGGGTTCTGGTGATTGATCAACTGCAATATTGAATCTTCCAGGATACGCTCTAAATTAGATTGCAGTCCAGGTTCTTCCAATCCAAATTCCTGGATAACCCGGTAGGTTTCTAAATTGGGTAGAAAACGCGAAACCGTTTGCTCTGTATTGGCGTATGGATAAAACTCAAGCGTTTCAAGAGCACTCATCATGGCTGCGCCCAGAGTAGGAGCCATCTCTAATTGTAGTTCACCACTTTGCGGGTCAAATGAGCGCGGCAGACTGACCACTTCCAGGCGCTCTCCACCCTCGTCCAAAACGCCTGAACTAGCGAAAGTTTGCGGTGCGATAAAGCGCAATACTGGCAGCTCACCCCAGACAGGTTGGCTGGCATCCTGCAATTCACCCGCGCTGGCTGCGAAGACCAGGTTAACACTTTCGACATCCTCAGCTGTCCCCCACCATTCAACACGCTCTCTACCACCAGATGGAATGCGAACTTCCTGGAGCACAAGTTCAGGATCATCTAATTTGAAACCATTCTCCTGCAAGGAAACTTCCACCTGCAGCACTTCCCCTGTGTTGTTATGAACCACCGCAGCGAGCAACGCATGGTCACCTGCTACAAAGAAACGGGGTGTAACAGGACGCACCAGAAGAGCTTTGGTACTGAGCACCAGATTGTTATCCTGACCAACCTGAGTGTCATGGGTTACGCCGCGGGTATCCAACTGCCAAGAGGTTAAATTATCTGGCAGGGTCAATCGTACCTGAGCTTGACCATCAGCACCGGTGACAATATCAGCGTTCCAATAAGCTGTATCAAGAAATTCTTCGCGAATCTGGACCGGTTGAGCGAGCTCACCACCCCCACCGCCGATACCTTCTGGACCAAATGACTGCAGTTGTGTCGAGCCGGCTAAACTTAGACTCGTGTTAACTCCC
>DATKXE010000222.1:0-3158 GCA_035529195.1 Anaerolineales bacterium | reverse complement strand
ATGAATCCTCAATGGAGGGATCTCTACGAGGATATTTGATTTTGGATTGAGTTAATTTTGATCGGGATTGCTTCGTCGGTTCCCTCCTCGCAATGACATCCAATCTTAATGTCATTGCGAGTGAAACGAAGCAATCTCAAGCGAAACGAGGGAAAGCAATCTTAAATTGCATCAATTCGGTGGGAACATCGCCATATATCAAATCACTTTCACTGAGATTGCCTCGTCGGTTCCCTCCTCGCAATGACGTTAAAATGCTATGTCATTGAGAGCGCAGCGAAGCAATCTCAAGCGAAACGAGGGAAAGCAATCTCAAATTGCATCAAATCGGTGGGAACATCGCCATATATCAAATTACTTTCACTGAGATTGCCTCCTCCCTTCGGTAGAGGACAGGCTTCAATGTGAGCGACTCGCATCAAGTGCGGGAGGAAACTAACGACATTAAATGCAAACGAAAATTATTGTAAGCAGTGAAATCGGTGGTATAGTGGAAGAAGATTGACATCTGATTTAATATTCACGACCAATTACTATTATTGGAGGCACTATCATGGGCGAAAAAGCAAGCAAATACCACCGCATCGAACAGGCAGAAGGTGAAAAAGTAACCCCATCGCAGCCCAGTAAACCTGCTGCTCAAATGAGTGGAAAGATTCACACTGTGGCCGCAGATGAAACGCTGAGCCATATTGCGCTCAGATACTACGGTTCCGCAGCCAAAGAAAAATGGATGATCATTTACGAAGCCAACCAGGAAGAAATTGGGGATAACCCTAATATCATCCGCAGAGGAATGGAGCTGTTCATCCCGGATATCGATGAGTAAAGCAGACTTTCGATTTGCGAAAGTGCTTCAAATGGGGGCTGGAAAATAACAAAGAATCTGCCTTGGGTTTGTCTCTCTGAACAGGGTGAAGAATCTGCGCGTTTAGTAACGAGAGCCTTTCTTGCAATCGGTCCGGCCTGGTGTGGACTCGTAAGCCTTCAGTCCAAGGACAGGGTTTTACTCTCAGTGGCACTCTCTTCGAGTGCCTCTTTCCTTTAAATTTGTAGGGGGATTCGTACTCAATCTGGTTGGTGAAGCGCTGGTGATAACGTATCAGTGACTGATCAGATAGTCACGATTGCATCCACGATATAGATTAGCTTTCAGGCTCTCCTCCTGGATCGCCTGCGCTCCCTTTTACCGTCTCCGGTATCTTGCTTGGTTTCCCGCTGGAAAGCCAGCCAGGCCGTACAGTTCTCATCCACACCCATAAAAACATCACCAGCCAGAACGGTCTTGCGCACGCTCTCCACCAGCGGGTTAGTTATAGCGCTGGTCATCCCGGCGGAGATCGCCATGGCCAGGAAAGCAGTGTTGAGACCTTCCCGGTCGGGCAAACCGAACGAGATATTGGAAGCCCCGCAGACGGTGTTGCAGCCCAGTTCTTCGCGCACCCGCCGGGTGATGGTGAACAAGGATAATCCCGCGCTGTTGACTGCCCCGATCGGCATAGCCAGCGGATCAATGAGCACATCCTGGCGTGGGATACCGTACGATTCAGCGCGCTCGACAATCTTCTTTGCCACTGCAAACCTTTCATGCGGGTCGTGGGAGATACCGCTCTCATCGTTGGTGATGCCGATTACGGCTGCTTTGTGCTCCGCCACCAGGGGGAGCACCGCTTCCAAGCGCTCTTCTTCGCCTGTGACCGAGTTTACCAGAGCTTTCCCCTGGTAGACCGACAATCCTGCTTCCAGGGCAGCAACGATTGAAGAATCGATGCAGAGAGGTACCTCGACCAGCTCCTGCACAAGGCGGATGATATCTGCCAGGACAGCGGGTTCGTCGATCATGGGGATGCCGGCGTTGACATCCAGCATTTGGGCACCCGCTGCAACTTGAGCCAGGGCATCGGATTTGACCCGCTCATAATCACCGGCTGCCATTTCCGCAGCCAGCAGTTTTCGCCCGGTTGGGTTGATGCGTTCCCCGATGATCACAAATGGGTGCTCAGGTCCAATGCGGACTTCCAGGGTTGGTGAAGTGAGAACGGTTTCCATTAGCTACCTGCCTCCTCAGTTGATTTGCCTCTATTACGGCCGTACTGCCAGCGCCGTGGTAATAATCCGGCTTCTTCAATGATTTCGGCGACCAGCTCTTCCTGGCGGTAGGCCATCACATGCACCCCGCACACACCTGCGATCTCGCGCACCTGCTGGATGATCTCGACGCAGATCTTTTTCCCCTCGGCTTGCTGTTTGCCTTTTCCGGCACCTTTCAACCGTGCGATGATCGAGTCGGGGATGACCACACCCGGTACAAATGTGCGCATCCATTCCGCAGCCTTTGCTGAACGCAAGGGACCCACCCCAACCAGGATATGCACCTGGTCGTTGAGTCCTTCCTGGCATACAGCAGCCATGAACTTCTTCAGCCGGGGCACATCATAACAGTATTGAGTCTGGATGAAATCAGCGCCGGCAGCCACCTTTTTCGCCAACCGCTGAGGGCGGTAATCGTAGGGGGGCACGAAGGGGTTGGCGGCCGCGCCCAGAAACAACCTGGGTTTGACATCCAATTTTCGACCGCTGAGGAAATGACCCTCATCACGCAGGGTGCGAGCTGTGCGCAGCAGGCTGATTGAGTCCAGGTCGAACACAGGTTTTGCACCAGGTTGGTCGCCGGTCTGGACGCCATCACCCGATAAACAGAGCACATTGCGGACACCCATGGCAGCCGCACCGAGCAGATCACCCTGGATGGCGATCCGGTTGCGGTCGCGACAGGAGACCTGCATAATTGGTTCATAACCCGCCCGGGTGAGCAGGGCGCAGATACCCACGCTGGACATGTGCACGTTGGCTCCGGAGGCATCGGTGGCATTAATCCCATCACAAACTTCAGCTAACACCAGCGCCCGATCGTAGACAGCAGAGGGGTCAGCGCTGTCAGGTGGGTTGAGCTCCGCGGTAACTGCAAACCTGCCCGATGCAAGTACACGCTCTAACCTGGAACCGGAGATCATGGCTGCCAACCTTCAGGGTGGACCTGAATCTCGGCGTTAAGGTCGTTAATCCAGGCGGAACTGCCTTTACGCTGGTGGTTGACAGGACCCTGGATGATCATGATATCCTGCTGGTAATCATTCAATCTCGCGGAGCGTTCCCAG
>DATKXE010000221.1:0-3204 GCA_035529195.1 Anaerolineales bacterium | reverse complement strand
ACCGATTAAGGTCAGACACTGATCAAAGCTTACCTAAAAGGATTATGGAAAATCAAGTACTTAACCCACCAAGTTTCTACATTTAGCCAACTGGGGTGAATATTCTCAATAATAAGAGCAGTGGCTTTCTCACCAAATATTAATCTACAATACCTATACAAATACTTGACAAATAATAGATTATCCTGTAGAATGCTGTCTACATTCAGTAAGTTGAAACGAATTTCTTCCCAGCTTACACTAATTTTTAAAGGAAAAGATAATGAAAAACCTACTTACCCGAAAGAACTGGACCATCCTAGGCATAATGGCCGCACTCTTGTTTGCAACCGCATTCAGCGTTCCGCAAGCGTCGGCAAGCAGCGGCGAATTCAATTTAGACGTCGCCCACCTGATCAACGGAAAACAATTGGAAGTTGACAAAGATTTACCGGTCAACGTTTATCTCAACGGCAAATTGGCTATCCCCTACTTCACATTTGGCGAAAAAATCTCCACATCTCTCCCAGCTGGCACCTACACCGTCACAGTAACCCTGTTGGATGGCACACCCTTACCCAGCATGACAGTTGGGCCAGTCAGCATTCCTGCTGATGTAGATGTGAACATCAAGGCCATCCTCGAAGACGAAACCCCAATACTGAAGGTGAAAGCTTCTGAGGCCATTGAAGAAATGGTGAGCGACGGAACTTTTGACGTCAAGGTCCGCCACAGCATCGATGGTCGCAGCCTGGGATTGAACAAGGCTTTACCAGTGAATGTATATATCAATGGTGCCCTGGCCATTCCTGATTTCAGATTTGGTGAAAGTGTCTCCACTTCTATGCGGGCAGGCACGTACACTATTACAGTAACCCTGGCTGATGGCACACCGCTGCCCAGCATGAACTTGGGGCCGGTTGATTTACCCGCTGATGTAGATGTCACCATCAATGCGAAATTGACCGCGGACAAGACCCCAATTCTGTTCGCCCAAGTGAAATAACTATTCGTATCAATCTGGGAAGACCTGCAACATCAAAATGCGAAGCTGGCAAATCAATTTGCCGGCTTCGTTTTTGATTCTAGTGCCAATATGTAAGGTAGGACAAGCTTGTTGTGGAGTTCAGCGCGGTTGTTGCTCCGTTATCTGGGCGCCATAAACGACCAATCAGGTTCGCTATTGGATAGATCCTATCTGGTGACAATCTTCATGTAAGATTGATGTGGCATACGAATATTATCCGGGCTCATCTCTGGCGAGCCATATTTGGTCAATTCATTCAATGACTACAGCGGCTGGCATATAGAATGAACATCAGGTATTGCATTGGTATAAAGAATATGATTCCCCCATCACGATGTATCCACTATTTTAATTTCGAATTTGCAGTAGATTTGATATATAATGGCTTTAATCTTCCATCAATCTTTACTGGAACTAGTTGATTAGACCTAGAAAATGATTTTTTCATAGATGTAAACCGCCTGATTCTAAAAAAAAAGGAGATGAAAATGGCAATTAATGACGCCAGTGCACCTGTGGTGAAGCGACCAGAGGCAACCTATCGAGGGTTGGGTCGATTTAATTTGATTATGGGTTTTCTGCATCTGCTGCAGGGCATCCTGATGATCGTTCTCAGTAATGATACAACCTATCCAGTCTATACATATTTTTTGAATCTTGACGTAGAGTCCCTGACTCTGGTTCCCAATCCAACCCTGATATACGAATTGTTGTTCGGACCAGCAGTTGCTGTGTTCCTATTGATATCGGCCGTGGCTCACTTTTACCTGGCGACGATTGGCAACCAACGTTATGTGCAAAATCTAGAAAAGGGAATGAATCCAGTGCGCTTCTATGAATATGCGCTGAGTTCTTCATGGATGATTGTTTTGATCGGGATGTTGGTGGGATTATGGGATCTGGGAGCGTTGATATTAATTTTCAGCCTCAATGCAACCATGAACCTGTTTGGGATCATGATGGAACTGCACAACCAACGGACAGAAAAAACAAACTGGACGGCGTTTATTTTTGGATGCTTCGCTGGGATCGTGCCCTGGATCGTGATTACAATGTATTTTGTCGGCGCAGTTAATTCCGGGGATGCGAAACCCCCTGTTTTTGTCTATGCTATTGTGCCAACCTTATTTGTGTTCTTTAACATCTTCGCCATAAATATGGTTCTGCAGTATAAAAAGGTTGGCAGGTGGAAAGACTATCTCTTCGGAGAGCGAGTCTACATCATTCTCAGTTTGACGGCGAAGACAACACTGGCCTGGATTATTTTTGCTGGAACGCTAGCACCGGTGTAAGAATCTATATCGATGATAAAAAAATGCCGTCCAAGTTATGGACGGCATTTTTATTTCAGCTTTATCTTGGCTTTTTTCGAAATATTTAACTTGCCGTTGAAGGAGGCCTCAGGATCAAGGCGGAAGTCCTGGCTTTGTACTCCTCGTATTCAGACTGCCCACCCCACTTTTCATCGGCCTGTTTTTCCAACATAGGAACTCCGCTGACGCGAGTAAGTAGAATAAAAACAAAGAACGGGGAAATCAGGGTCAGCCACTGCCAGCCAGCGAGCACAGGAACGGCGATGAGGGCAACTCCAATCCAGAGCACGATCTCGCCAAAATAATTTGGATGCCGTGACCAGGACCAGAGACCAGTGTTGATAAACTTGCCGGCGTTCTGCGGGTCAGCTCGAAACTTGCTTTTCTGCTGATCGGCAATCACTTCAATCCCAAAACCAAGCAGCCAGACCAGAAAACCAAGCAGACCAATCCAGCCTAAATCACGCCTGGTCATCGTGGTGATGGCTGCTAATGCAGCTGCAAGGGTGAGAGATACCCAGAGCCCCTGCAAGGTCCAAGTGAGCAAAAAACGGGCAAAAGAAGGTTTGATATCCCGGAAGCGGCGATCTTCGCCCGCAGCACGCACGCGCCTGAACAGAAATGTGCCCAGACGAACAGCCCAAACAGAGACGATGGCTAATAGCAACCACGATCTTGCATCAGCAACCGGGCTGAGAAAGATAGCAATCACAGTTATAGATAGATATGTGATGCTGCCCATAAGATCGTAAAATTTCTCGGTCTGCAAGATGAAGGCAGGGATGAAAGCAATCCACTGCAGGACGAATGCCAAGGCTAGACACAAGGCGAAAACAGGTATTCCAGAGACGGTGTAACCTCCCTGACTTCCAGCCCAAGCGATAA
>DATKXE010000220.1:0-6305 GCA_035529195.1 Anaerolineales bacterium | reverse complement strand
AAAGCCCTGGCTTCCAGTGTCTGCATCGGTACCGGTGGTTCGGTCGGTCGAGAAGGTCCCATTGCTCAAATCGGATCCGCCCTGGGTTCCACAGTTGGCCAGCTGCTGAACCTCTCAGATGAGCGGGTACGCAATCTTGTTGCCTGTGGCGCCGCCGGGGGAATAGCCGCTACTTTTAATGCCCCAATTGCTGGAGCGCTGTTTGCCCTGGAGGTCATCCTGGGCCAGTTTCACGCCACATATTTCGGTGCCGTTGTTATCTCAGCCGTAACAGCAGATGTTGTCGTCCAAAATTTAGAAGGAAACCTGCGCGCTTTTACTGTTCCCGCATACACGCTGGTAAGCCCCTGGGAGCTGGTTTTCTACGCGCTGATGGGTGTTATCGCTGCATTGGTTTCAGTATTCTTTACCAAATCCCTGTATGCGTCGGAAGACTTGTGGGCAAAGTTTCGCATGCCAGAATACATCAAACCAGCTCTGGGAGGTGCGCTGCTGGGAGTGGTAGGTATCCTGACCTACAAAGCAGGCGATATTCCCCGTATATTTGGTGTCGGTTACGAAAGCATCAACCTCGCACTCTCTAACAACTTTACCATCCAAATAACCCTCGCATTACTTCTGCTGAAGATGCTGGCTACCTTGCTTACTCTAGGTTCTGGAGGATCAGGAGGTGTCTTTGCCCCCTCCTTGTTTATGGGCGCTATGCTGGGAGCTACCTTTGGACAGGTTGTGAACCTGCTTTTCCCGAGCATCACCGCCCCAGCTGGAGCATACGCTCTGGTGGGAATGGCTGCTTTTTTCAGTGGCGCAGCCCATGCGCCAGTAACCGCGATTCTGATCATGTTCGAGATGACTGGCGATTATCAGATAATCCTACCGCTTATGTTAGCCACTGTTATCAGTACCCTTGTCTCCAGGTTATTAAGCAAAGATTCAATCTACACCCTGAAGCTCTCCCGGCGCGGTGTAAACCTTGAGCAAGGACAAGATATCGACGTGATGCAGGGTGTCAAGGTCCATGAGATCATGACCACAGACTTTGACATTGTTTCCCCAGATCTGCCCATTTCACTCCTGGCTGAAATCTTCACCGAAACTCACCACCACGGTTTGCCAGTCTGTGATGGTGATGGCAATTTGGTGGGGATCGTCACCATTCAGGATTTGGAGGTAGCACTGAGTGAACCTTATCGTGAAGAACGAAAAGTGATCGATATCGCCACTAAACTGGATTTATTAGTTGCCTACCCGGAAGAATCCGTTTGGGAAGCCCTGCGCCGCCTGAGCATTCGCGATGTTGGACGTCTACCAGTCCTGGAGAATATAGATGGGCGCAAATTAGTGGGCATCATCCGCCGCAACGACATCGTGCGCGCCTATAAAATTGCGATTATCAATCGCTCCCACCACCAGTACAAGTCAGAGATCCTAAAGCTCGGAAAACTCGACGAAGCCATGTTTTTGCACCTGGAAATCCCTTCAGAAGCAGCTGTTGTTGGCAAACGGGTTAACCAGATCGAGCTCCCAGAAGAATGTTTAATTGTCTCTGTCCAGCGAGGCAAGAAGCAGTACGTGGTACACGGAAACACTGTCATCCAATCCGGAGACCGCATCACGGTATTCACCAATCAGGATTCATCCGTTGCAGTTAGAGATAGATTGTCTGAAATTAAACCAGCTGAAAAACTTGAGCAAGGGGACAACCCCTGATTGAGCGTGGTACATCAAATTAACTATTTTTGTCTCTGCTGAAATCTTGAATATCCCGGTCACTGGTTGATCTTGGTTTGTTATTCAGTGCAGGACAAACCAGCTGTTGTAATTACTACCTCCGACAATCTTTTCAATCAGGATCTGTTTTGAGCGCACTGATCCAGTGTAGAAATACTGATATAGCGGTACTCTCTTAGCTTGGCTGATGAAATCAGCAATAAAATTCATTTCTTAGTAATTATCAAGAGAAAGCACATTTTCCCACGTTGTATAATCAATATGGATCCAAAGTATGATCATACTGGTTTTATCCGTCATAATTCCATTGGCGATTCTGCAATCCCAATCTCGGGCATTTCACGATCCATGACAGCTTTCAACACTGTACCTTCATTTCGATCTATCTGCATATCGATTAACACCAAAAGCTGAAAATCCCGATATTTCGGCAAGGAACCAGCCATGATTGCGGACACAATGAATTCGATTTTGACCCTCACAGATGGCAGGATTTTGGGTTATGCCGAGTACGGCGATCTGGAAGGTAAAGCGGTTTTTCATTTCAATGGATCCGGTGGTTCGCGTTTGGAATACCCAGCCGATCAGGCAATACTCACAGATTTAGGCATCCGGTTTATCGCCACCGACCGACCCGGACATGGCATATCCGTTCCGCAGCCCGACCGGAGATTGCTCAATTGGCCGGATGATATCACCCAGCTGGCGGACCACCTCAATATTGATCGTTTCTATATTCAGGGTTGGTCAGCTGGTGGACCGCATGCGCTGGCCTGTGCCTACCAGGTGCCGGAACGCGTAATCGCGGGCGCGATTATCAGTGGTCTTGCACCACCCGACCGCCCAGGGCCTTATCAGGGTCTCCCCTTTCCAAACAGGCTGCTGGTGATACTGGGTCGCACTACACCCAGCCTGGTTTATCTTTTCCGGCGCGTGGCGCGTTCTATGATCATGGGTGACCCTGAAGAAGTCGGGAAGAAATTGGCTTCATCCTTTCCAGAAGTAGATCAGCAGCTGATCCTGGGCACTGAATACGAACAGCTTCTGGTGGTCGATATCCAGGAGGGCTACCGGCAGGGGTGGCAAGGACCTGCCCAGGACGATATCATCATCAACTCTCCCTGGGGATTTAACATGGCCGAGATTAATGTGCGCATTGATATCTGGCAGGGCGAGGTGGATAAAAATGTACCTCTCAACCAGGGTCAATACCAGCACGAGCTGCTGCCCAACAGCCGCTTAAGGATTTTACCGGGTCAAGCACATCTCTACTTGCTCACCCACTGGCGGGAAATTCTCTCCTCGCTGGTGGAATAGATAAACCGCTTTGATTCTGGTATTTTCTAAATTAAGCTTATAAAATTAAACACACATGAGGGTAACAAAATTTAGGAGAACGCAATGTTCGAGCTGCCAGAATACACCAACCTCGCCAGGCAGATGAATGAAACGGTACGGGGAAGAACCATCCATAGTGGAAGTTTGGGCAACAGCCCGCACAAATTTGTCTGGTACAACCGGGACCAGGATGAGTTCGCCAGTTTAACCCAGGGCAAGACGATCGGAAAAGCTCATGCCAAAGGCAGGTGGCTCTTCATTCCCCTTGAGCCAGGTTATACCTTGCTGTTTGGAGAGTGCGGCGGAAAAATTCTATTTCACCCTGCGGAATCTGAAATCCCCCAAAAGTATCACTTGGTTCTCACCTTCACTGACCGATCATTCCTCACCGCAACCACGCAAATGTGGGGTGCCATGGAGCTCTACGAGCAGGGCGAAGAGCTGCGCCGGGAGTATGTGAAGGATATGAGACCGACACCACTCGACCCGGATTTCTCTTTCGAATACTTCAACAATTTGATCGATGAATTGGTCGCGCAGAAAAAGCGCAGCGCCAAGAGCCTGTTGACCCAAGACCAAATCATCCCGGGATTGGGGAATGCCATTGCCCAGGATATCCTGTTCAAAGCTGGTTTGAATCCCCGCCGTCCGCTTGCAGATCTGGATCGAGAACAGAGAGCGATATTGTTCAATGCGATTAATAACACCATCGACGAGATCATCGATCAGGGTGGTCGTTATGATGAATTCGATCTCTATGGTCAAAATGGAAGCTATACCCGCATCATGGATAAGAATGCTCTCAAGAGACCGTGTCCGAATTGTGGTGGGGAAATCAAGAAAATTCAATACCTGGGTGGGGCATGCTACCTGTGCCCAAACTGCCAACCATGAATGGATAGCTGTTCATCTTTGATTCAAAAACCATCAGGGTTCACTTGAAAATTTTGCATATCGGTAATAAATATACGACCTGGATCCTGAAATCACTCAATTGACCATTACCAGAGAAAAGAATCACATGCGGCCTAAACCTTGTGAAATCTATTATGTATAATTAAGAGGCACACGTAGAATTCAAAGGTCAAAACATGCCTACCAATCTTCCCCCTGATTTTCATGATGCCGAAAAGCGCTTTCGCCTGGCCAATTCTCCATCAGAAAAGATTGCCTGCCTGGAGGAAATGCTGAGCATCATCCCCAAGCACAAAGGTACCGACCATATCCGGGCAGATTACCGCAGGCAGATCTCCAAGCTGAAGAGTGCTTCTCGAACCCAGAAAGGGGGCAGCATTCACATTTCCTCTTTCCGCATCGACCAGGAAGGTCCCGGGCAGGTGGTTGTCCTGGGACCGACCAATGTCGGGAAATCCGCCCTGGTTGACAAGCTGACCAATGCCTCCCCGGAGGTCGCTCCAACACCATATACCACCTGGAAACCTACCCCCGGAATGATGCTGGTCGACAACGTTCAAATTCAGCTGATCGACACCCCGCCGCTCGATCGCGAATATTTAGAACCCGAGCTGGTCGATCTGATCCGCCGTGCCGATCTGATCTTGCTCATGCTGGATCTACAAACCCACCCGGACCAGCAGCTGGAAAGCACCGTTGAAATCCTGAAGCAGAACCGCATCATCCCCCTGCACATGAGGGACAGCTATGCTGGCGACCAGTTCGTATGGTTCGTCCCCGTGATCGTCCTGACGAACAAGTGTGATGATGAAAGTCTGGATGAAATCTGTCAGGTTTTCCGGGAGCTGCTCGAAGATGAGTGGCCGATCATTTCTATCTCAGCTGAAACAGGACGCAATCTCGATCAGCTGAAACAAGCCGTCTTCGATAGTTTAGATATTCTGCGGGTTTACTCGAAGCCCCCCGGAGAAGAAGCCGATTTCAGCAAGCCAGTGGTGATGAAGAAGGGTGCCACCTTGGAGGATTTCACCAAGGAGATCCACAAGGATTTCCATGAAAAGCTGAAATTTGCTAAAGTCTGGGGCAGCACCAGGTTCGATGGTCAGATGGTTCAGCGAGATTATCTGCTCGAGGAGGGGGACGTGGTGGAGCTGCGCATCTGATATCCAATCAATGAAAATAATGAATGACCAAATGGGGGAAAACTCGCTATAACACCTCGAAAGTATTCGATCTCAAACCAATGAATTGCCACCAATTTCGATCACCAACCGCGGGAGGCTCAAGGAGATTAGATCCTATTTATCCTGATTGGGATCGATCCCTGCAGTATCCAGGAATTGATAGCACCTCACCACTTTCAACGATTCCTACCAGGGTAAATTAAAGTGATCATCCAAAACAAACCCCTGGTGGATGGAACCACTTCAGATCAACTTGTGTCTAATTAATTGATGGACTATAGTAAAGAGGCGGTGAAGACAAACTGGCGCATGGCAAATAAAACTGCAGACCCTGACTTTGCACTGGTGCGCGCCATTGCACTTGGGGATGCGCGCGCCATGGACAAATTGTACACTCACCATGGACCTGGACTACTCGCCTACCTGTCCTCACGCTTGAGAAATCGACAATGGGCAGAGGAAGTGCTCCAAGAGGTAATGCTGGCCGTCTGGCAGGGTGCTGATCGCTTCAGAGGGGATAGTCGCGTCCTTACCTGGCTAATGACTATCGCCCGGAATCGGGCGATTAACGCCATAAAAAGAGATAAATCACAATATGATCAACCGCTAGAAGATGAAACAGGATCAATCAATGGCCAAAATGATGCGTTTATGGAACATAGTGCTCAATTAGGTGAGCTTCGATCCGCGCTATCGAAGCTGCCAGATGAACAACGGGAGACATTGGAGCTGGTTTTTATCCATGGGTTGTCTAATCTCGAGACGGCAGCTGTTCTAAATATCCCCACCGGAACGGTCAAAAGCCGCCTGTTCCGAGCGAAGGTCCGGTTGAGGGAATGGTTAGAGGAGAAAGAGTGAGAATGAGCGACCACATCCTTGATGAATTGCCATATTACATTAACGGTTCTCTGCCATTGGAATTATATGAGCAGGTCGAGGCACATCTTTCAGACTGCCAAATTTGCCAGAACGAGCTAGCAGAATGGGAGCAGATCGCACACCTCATCCCGGAGGATATCCAGCAACGTAGTGTGGTACTACCGGCGCTGTCACCCATTGTGCGCAACCGGGTTCGCGCCCCGCAGACTTTTATTCAGGATCTTCAATCAGCGCTCGGATTGATCTGGGTGCAAAGAG